>JAEXSY010000427.1 GCA_023440105.1 Bacillota bacterium | reverse complement strand
TTGGTAGCAGCAGTAGCACTTTTATTTACTACCTTAAGCGGACTTGGATCAGTAATAATGGTTGGAACCATAGTTCTCCCAATATTAATTTCTGTAGGACTTCCAGCAATCAGCGCTGCCTGCATATTTTTGATGGCCTTTGCCACAGGTCTTTGCTTTAATATGGCTAACTGGCAGAGCTACTCAAGCATCTTCCAGCTTCCAATAGCTGATATAAGAAGCTTTGAGATATATCTTCTTATAGCAACAGCAGTGGCAACCTTGGTGCTTATATTTGTAGAATTCAAGAAAAATGGTATAAAGTTTGCTTTTTCCGCTCCTGTTAAAGAAGATAAAAAGAGTACTCAGCCTTTAAAGGGAGTAAGAGGAGTGCTGGCTATGATAACTCCAATCATTCCTATAATTCTAGTAGCATTTTTAGAAATCCCCATAGTTCCAGCCTTCATAGCAGGTATATTATGGATACTGTTATTCACCTCAAAGAGCTTCACAAAGGCAATGAATTTGTTAACCCAAACCTGTTATAACGGTATAACTGATGCAGGTCCTGCAGTGATTCTGATGGTTGGAATAGGTATGCTATTCCTAGCAGTAACTAATCCTTCCGTTAAAGAGGTATTAAATCCATTTATGCAGGCTGTTACACCTAAGTCTGCGATGGTTTATGTAATATTCTTCATAGCTTTAGCTCCATTAGCCTTATATAGAGGACCATTAAATCTATTTGGACTGGGCTCAGGACTAGCTGCTCTTATGGCAGGAGTAGGAAGCTTAACTCCTCTAGCTGTTATGGCAGGCTTCCTGTCAGCGGAAAGAATTCAAGGAGTAGGAGACCCAACGAATACTCAAAATGTATGGACTGCTAACTTTGCTGAGGTGGATGTGAATGTAATTACTAAAAAGCTTCTTCCTTACTTATGGGTAGTTGCTGCAGTAGGAGTTATCTTAGGAGCTTTGAACTACTTCTAGAGAGAATTTATTTATATAACAAAGGAAAAAATTGTTGGTATTCAAGACTTTTTGGATACCATCATATTATTTTATAGCGAGGAGAGAGGTATATGAAGGTAAGAATCGGAATAGACGTGGGTGGCACATTTACTGATGCCGTTGCAATTAACAATGACACTTATGAGCTAATTGCTACAGTAAAGGAGCCTACTACTCATAGAGCTAAGGAAGGTGTAGCAGCAGGAATCGTAAAGGTACTTAATAGAATAATGATGGAAAATAATATAAAGGCCGAGGAAGTAATATTTATAGCTCATGGTACCACTCAAGCGACTAACGCTCTTTTAGAAGGAGACGTGGCTAAAGTAGGTATTGTAACTCTTGGAAAAGGTGTGGGTGGTATGAAGGCTAAGGGAGATACTACCATGGGCGACTTTGAGCTTTCTCCGGGAAAATATCTTCACTCTATCAATGAATATGTAAATATAGCGGAAGGAGAAGATATTTCTGCAGGTATAAAGAAGGGAGTAAAGGCACTTATAGATAATGGTGCTAAGAGCATTGTTGCTGCCGAGGCCTTTAGTGTAGATAATCCGGAAAATGAGGATAAGGTACTGGATATGTGTTCTCAAGAAAAGATTCCGGGGACAGCTACTAAAGATATTTCCAAGCTATACGGGCTAAAGGTTAGAACACGAACTGCTGTGGTTAATGCCAGTATTCTTCCTAAGATGCTGGATGCAGCTAACATGACAGAAGAAAGTATAAAGAAGGCTGATATCACAAGCCCATTGATGGTCATGAGATGTGATGGTGGAGTAATGACCATTGATGAGGTTAGAAACAGGCCAATACTTACTATTTTATCTGGGCCTGCAGCAGGGGTTGCCGGTGCTCTGATGTATGAAAAGGTTACTGACGGTATATTCTTTGAGGTAGGGGGAACCAGTACTGATATATCCTGTATAAAGGATGGGAAGGTAATGGTAAAATATGCTGAGGTAGGAGGGCATAAGACTTATCTAAACTCTCTAGATGTTAGAACGGTAGGTATAGGCGGAGGCAGCATGGTTCAGCTTAAAAACGGAAAGGCAGTGGATGTGGGACCTAGAAGTGCTCATATAGCAGGCCTGGACTATGAGGTTTATTCCTCTCCAGAGGATATAGTAAACCCCAAGCTTTCTGTTATAAGTCCTATAGAATCGGACCCTGATTATGCCTATGTTGATTGTGACAATGGGAAGAAGTTTACCCTCACCATGGCAGGAGCTGCAAATATTTGTGGTTATGTTAAGGAAGGGGACTATGCATACGGAAATAGAGAAGCAGCAGTGAGGGCGTGGAAGCCTTTAGCTGACAATATGGGGATTACCGTAGAAGAAGCTGCAAAAAAGGTGTTAGATTATGCAGCATTAAAGAATGGTAAAGTGGTTAAAGAGTTAATTTCTGATTATAAGATGGACTCAAGAACTACTACCTTTATAGGTGGTGGAGGTGGGGCTTCTACCGTAGTGCCTCACTTGGGTGAGAGTATGGAGCATAAGTTTAAAATAGCACAAAATGCTCCAGTGATTTCCACTATAGGTGTAGCCTTAGCTATGGTAAGGGATATGGTAGAGCGTACGGTTCTTAATCCTACGGAGAGCGATATCTTAAGCGTTCGAAGAGAAGCAGAGCTCCTGGCAATAAAGAATGGAGCAGATCCCGGAACTATAGAAATTCAGGTGGAGGTTGATTCTCAAAGAAATCTTATAAGAGCCATTGCAGTAGGAGCCACAGAGCTTAGAAGCAAGGATCTCCTTAAGAAAAGGCTGACTGATGATGAGCTGTTGGATATTGTGGCCTCTAACCTGAATGCTCCTAAAGAGAGCCTTTATATTGCAGCGACTAATGATAGTATGAAGGCAGTAACCTATGAGAGAGTTGAAAAGAAGCTTATGGGCCTATTAAAGAAGAAAACTACTCCTATTAATATAATTGATGATGAAGGGATAATTAGGCTTCAAAAACTCAATGGAATGGTTAGAGAGAGTAATAAGGCTTCATGGAAAAGCACCCTTAACCATATATTAGAGGAGCTGACAGAATACAATGATGGAGGAGTAAACCTTCCTAATGTATATGTAATATCAGGTAAGAGAATAATTGACTTAAGTGGTCTTCAGAGTCCAGAACAGCTCATATCCCTTGGTGATGTAGAGCTGAATAGCTCCGGAGAGAATGAAAAAATAATCTTAGTGGCTACGAAGCGCATAGATGGCTAGGAGGCTTCCATGGAAGGATATAAATTTCCCTTTCCCGATAGAGCTCTTGCTTTAAAGGAGCTCAGCTATGACCCCTGCTATAAAAAAATAAAGGAAGCAGATATAGAGGCTATTGTTGAGAGAGCCTGGAATACTGGTGAAGAGGCGGCAAAGGCAGTATTTAAAAGGTTTAAAAGTGAAGAGGATTTTACGAAAATTATAAAAGCAAGTAATCTAAGTCTTTTCAGAATAGATAAAGATTACGTCGTTGGCAATCAAAGATATTTCAGCGACTACTTATCGGGTAAAGGAGTAATAAATCTCTACACAGAATCCATAAGCCTTTGGGCAAAAGAAAATTCACTTACTCAGGAAGAAGCAGAAAATCTCATATTGTCCCATGAATATTATCATTATCTCGAATGCAACGAAATAGGACTAACCTCAAAGCAATATCAGGTTCCCATGATATCCATTGGCAAGCTCAAGCTTGGCCATACAGGCATAAGGGCTCTATCGGAAATAGGAGCTCATGCCTTTGCTAGGAGGTATTATGAGCTGGTAAGAAGAGAACTAGGAAAGTAGTTTCATTAACTTTATAGATATAAAATTTAATAAAGTGAATACAGGTTAAATAATTGTGATTTTTTAAATTCAAGAGCTTACTTTAAAAAGGTAAGCTCTTAAAATTTGTATCCTAATTTGCATTGGTTTTCTGAATAATACATATATGGTATAATTTAACTGCTAGATGCTAATAGACGTAATTACGTTTAATAAGCTGGAATATTGTTTGAACAGTATATCTGTAAGTATTGACTTCGGGAGGAAATACATAATGGGGTTATTTGAAAGAAATATTGAACCTGTATTTTATAAAGAAACAAGTGATTCAAAAAAACAACTAGAGCAGCTGCAGCGGCTGAAAAATGAAACGATGTCCAAAGAGGCTGCTAACAAGATAGAACAGGAAATACGTTTTGTTAAAGCAGGGATTTCGGGAGAAGAGAACATTGCCTTTGAGCTAAAGCACAGCCACATGCCTATGTACATTCTTCATGACCTGTATCTAGAGGATGGAGAGTTGTCGGCACAGATAGATTATCTCATTGTAACGAAAAAGCTTACTTTTATAATTGAATGTAAGAATCTTGTGGGGAACATTGAGATCAATTCTAAGGGCGATTTTATAAGGACAATGAATATTAATGGCAGAAATATAAAAGAAGGGATTTATTCACCAATAACTCAGAATGTAAGACATTTAGAGCTTATTAAGCTTTTACGAGGAAAGAGAAAAACAAATGTAATTTCAAAGGCATTATTTGATAAATTTTTCTATGATAATTATAAAACCCTTGTAGTTCTGGCAAATCCAAAGACAGTGTTAAATGATAAGTATGCGAAAAAAGAAGTAAAGGAACAGGTGATTAGAGCAGATCAGCTGATAAATTATATAAAGTCTGCTAATGCAGCGTCTAAAATAGCGGCTTGGTCCCTTTCTGATATGGAAGATATCGCTAAAAGTTTTCTGGACATGCACCTTGAAAAGGAGAGAGATTATACAAAGAAGTTTTCTTCCCTTATAGATAAAGAGGGTACAACTGACATAGCAAAGGAAAAGAAAGAGATAATTTCCACGAGCAAAGGTGAAAATACAGTAGATAAAACTAGCGCTCCAATAAAAAATAATAAGGAGAGTTATCCAAAACCCCAAGAAATTGTAGAAGGAGCTCTTTGTCCAAGATGTAGTACAGGTAAGCTAATTAGTAGAAAAGGAAAGTTCGGCAGCTTTTTAGGCTGTAGCAGTTATCCTAAGTGTAACTACACTATGAAGGTAAAAGTATAAAATATTAAAATTCTCTAATTTATATATTATCAAATCACATATTCAATATTTGTAAAATACTAATAAAAAATCCGTTATATGGACATTGCTTCGGTAAATGTTTACTGTTATGGTATGATAAACATTAAGAAGTGGAATTGCTTTAGAAACGGAGGATTCAAATGAAATATTTTGTAGGAATAGATGGTGGAGGAACAAAAACTAAGCTTGTAGTAATGGATGGTGAAGAAAAGGTTGTATTTTCTTCTGTGGGGGGACCAGGAAACATATTATCCAGTGGGTATGCTACTGTAAAGGAATCAATAAAAACAGTTTTTCAACAGGGCATTATTAATAATGGACTTGCCTTGAGTGATTGTGTTGGTATGTGTATAGGAGCTGCAGGAGGAGCAAGGGATTCTGTAAAGAAGCAACTGGAGGAGATAGTAAGGAGCTTGGGGTATAATAATGAGCTGCAAATTACCCATGATGGGGAGATTGCTTTAATTGCAGGAGCAAAAGGAGAAGCGGCTCTCTTACTTATCGCTGGAACAGGAGCAATATGCTATGGAAGAAATAATAAAGGGGATATTGTAAGAGTCAGTGGATGGGGGCATATCATCGGTGATGAAGGTGGCGCCTACAGCATAGGGGTTAATATTGTTAAGGCTGTGATGAGGGCTTATGACGGCAGAGAGGAACCTACAGTTTTGAGAGAGCTTTTACTTAAAGAGATGAAAATAAATAATGAAGAAGAAATCATTTCAAAAATTTACAGTGGACAGAGTAACAAAGAAACCATAGCTGCCCTAGCTGTCCTTATCGAAGAAGGACTTAAGGTAAAGGACTCTGTGTCTATTAAAATAGCCGATGAAGCAATAGAAGAGCTTGTTAAGACCACTAAACCAGCAATAAGAAAGCTTGATTTTATAGATAATCAGGAGATGTTCAGGATTATTCTTGATGGAAGTGTGTTTAAATATAATGCTTATATCCGACAAGGCTATATAAATAGAATAAATGGCTTATATAAAAATGCAGATGTCATAATGATGGAAGAGGATGCTGCTTACGGAGCTGCAATAAAAATATTAAGGGGATATAGGTAAAAGATTAACAATGAGGATAATTAAAGGAGATAAGCACGCAGGAGTATAACAACTCCTGTGTATTTTTTTGTATTTCTATAATAGATTTGTTCAATATTCAGTTATTAATAATAAATGAATATTTAATTAAAAAAATAAACGTAATAAAGAATTTTTGTATATTTTTTCGACTTTTAACCATCAACATATTACAATATATTGACTTTAAGGTAAAGTTTCGCTATAAGTAGTATAGGTAAATAATTCTAAGGAAGGTATAATTTATATGGTTAAACGATTAGGAAACTATACAGTAGCAATAGCTTTAGGTCTATTATTATCAGGTACTGCTGCTAATGCTGAAGAGGTTAAGACGATGACTACTACAGCTCCTCTTAATATCAGAAATGGTGCAGGAACCCAATATAGTGTACTTGGTTCCTATGACAAAAATACCGACATAGAGATAATTAGCTTGGAGAATGGTTGGGCAAAGGTTTCTTATAATGGAAATATTGCCTACTGCAGTGCAGACTATTTAAAAAATGCGACTGCTCTGGAGCAACCCACAGGAGATGGTAATAATAAGCTGTACCATTATAGCAAGGAGCTTGGCTTTACCTTAGATAATTTTATTGCGGGACAAGCTGCTAGAGGAAATGCTTCATCAAAGGGTGAGGCTATTAATATGGATACATTAAATAGATATTTAAATCCTGAATTAATTTTAAACAGTGGTAATCCCTATCAATTTTTAAGGATCAATAAGTTTAGAGACAATATAAATGCAGAAAAGCTCAATGTTTATTTGAATTCACTAGACCATGACACCTTTCATGGGAGAGGACAGGCTTTTATTGATGCAGCCAGGGAGTATAACATAGACACCTTATATCTAGTTGCACATACGATATTAGAAACAGGCTATGGTAAATCCCAGCTAGCAAGAGGGGTAGATTATGTGATTCCTCAGGAACAGTCTGCTGAAGCAAAGAGGGTAAAGGTATATAATTTATTTGGTATTGGAGCTATCGATAGCGATCCTATTGGAGGAGGAGCTGCTACCGCTTATAGGAATGGTTGGACAAGCATTGAGCAGGCCATAAAAGGTGGTGCCCGCTGGTTATCTGAAAATTATATTCATAGCTCGAGGTTTGGTCAAAACCAGTATACCCTTTATATGATGCGCTGGAATACTAACAATTATATTAATCCCACGAAGAATGTTATATGGCATCAATATGCTACAGATATATCCTGGACGGATTCTATAGCCTCCTTGATGAAGGAGCTGAGCTACATATATGAAGATGCAGTGCTTGAACTGGAAATACCAGTATTTCTTAAAGAATAATTACATAGAAGAAAGAATATAAGTGAATTAAGAAAAGACCCTGTAAAACAGAATCAGTTAGGATGGTACTTTGTACTATTTTTTACTGTCTGTTTTATAGGGTCTATTTATTTGCTGAAGCCTAATTTTTTTCTAAAATGTACTTCGCTATCTCATAAGTAGCACTACTTTGTTTTGACAGAAAGATTATTGTCACGGGTGTATGTGCTATAAGCTGTTCCGTTGTATGCGCGTACAAGATATGTGTAATTCGTGCCTCTCTTTAAACCAGTTGCCGTGAAAGAGGTGCCTGTGGTATTGCCTAGTCCTGTGTAAGTGCCTGTTTTAGGGTCATAGGAATATATTCTATATTGTTTTGCACCGGTGACAGGCTTCCAGTTCAAGGTAACACTATTCCTTCCGGCTGTTGCTGTTACCTTAGGTGCTGAACAAAGAGTCATAGCAGACACATTATCTTTACTGCTGTATGGGCTGTATACTGCCCCATTGTTTGCCCTCACCAGATAAGTATAGGAAGTGCCGCTCTTCAATCCAGTTACAGTGAAGGAGGTCTTTGAGGTGTTGGCAAGACCTGTGTATTGACCGGTTTTTGTGTTGTATGAATATATTCTGTAGCTTGTTGCTCCGGTAACAGCCTTCCAATTAAGAGTGATGCTGCTAGCTGTAGCAGTGTAAGTTACCTTCGGTGCTGCACACTTAGTTTTTACTGAAACAAGGTTTTTATTACTGTACAGGCTAGAGTCAGTTCCGTTGTAGGCACGTACTAGATACGTATAGGATGTACCATCTTTTAAATCAGTTACAGTATAGGATGTCTTCTTGGTGTTAGCAAGACCTGTGTATTTACCTGTGCTTGGGTTATAGGAATATACTTTGTAGCTAGTAGCTCCAAAAGCGGGAGTCCAGTTAATAGTAACAGATTTGCTGCCTCCATTTGCTATGACCTTTGGTGCTTCGCATAGTGTCTTCACTGTAATTAAATTTTCGCTCCTTGTAAAATTGCTATAACCAGCATTGTTGTAAGCACGAACGAGATATTTATAGGAAGTTCCAGCCTTTAGCTTGCTGATGGTTGTGCTTGTTTCTGTTGTATAGCCAAGGGTAACGAATTGATTAGTATCAGTGTTAAACTCATATATTCTATACTTATCAGCACCCTTTACTGGATTCCAGCTAAGAGTGATAGAATTTGTAGTAGATTTTGTCTTAACTACTGGTGCCGCCGGTGCTGTTGTGGCAGACACATGGTTTGACTTTGTATAAGCACTGCCTACGTTAGCTTCAAAGGAGCGAACAAGATAAGTATAAGTGGTTCCATCCTTTAAGCCTTTATGCTTGTAGCTGGTAGCAGTGGTCTCAGTAAGTCGAGTATACTCTCCAGTAGAATTGTTATAGGAATAAACACGGTATTTATCAGCACCATCAACAGGGCTCCAGGTTAAAGAAACCTCGTTATATCCTGGTTTTGCCACTGCAACCGGAGCCTTGGTCACTGTTTTTCCAGTTAAAACATACTTGCCGCTACTTATCTTGTAATAATAGATAACCTGGGCTGTTGCATCGTAAATAGCTATATCATTGCCGCTATTATCCTGGAACTCAACCAAATAGTTGGTATTGTTTTTATTACACAGCTTACCTTCAGCCGTTGTGAAGTCGGTAATAGGACTGATAAAGAAATCTGGACGATCAGCATATGCTCCTGTATTATTAATATCTGCATATGCATCGGCTTTGCTCATACCGAAAAGTCCGCAGGCGGTTTCTGAAGAAGCGCTTAAAAAGGTCGTTGAACCATAGCCTGACATGGAAATATCCGGGTTGAAGTATAGTATGATCTCAGCAGCAATGGAAGAATCAATATCAATGATATTTAGAGCATCCAGTTCCTCCTGTTTGGATGGATACAAACCAGTGGGAGATCCAGGGTGTCCCTTGTAATAATAAACATATTTATCTCCATAATAAGCCATAACAAAGCGGGCATAATCCATGAAGTTTTTTTCATTGGTAACACGGGTGCCAAGAATCATCATAGCCTTTTTGTTCTGCTTTTCTGCTTCAGAGAACATTTCTTCACTGAAATGGAACAATGCTTTAAATTCAGCACCCTCTGCCTCGGTTAGATGAGAAAGAGCTTGAGCTAGGTTTTTGATAGTAACATAGCTTCTAGCTTCTGTCTGGAAGGCAGTATCCTCGCTTAAAAGGGTGTCGTTTCTAGTCAGCCACCATTCAACGGTTGTAGAGCAACCGGCTGCGGTGCGGGCGTCCTTTTCTTCTTTTATGATAACATATGCATAATTTTTCATGCCTGTTGTATCGCTAGAACCTGTATATTTTGAAAGGTTGTCCTTTAAGGATACATAGCTTCCACTTCCATAGCTTTTCTTTAGATTATTCCACTCTGCTGCCATTTTGCTGTAGGTAGCTTGGGCATTGCTGTCGTTAAACATATTATTGAAGTTATAATAGGAAGCTGTTCCATCGGACATTACATAGATGCTGTAATTTTTTATGGGAATATTGTTTTTGTACATGATCATCAGCACAGAAGAAATGCTGTAGTCAACGGTGTACAAGTTGAATTTTGAATCTGGATTAAGGGTATATAGATCCCTAACAAAATCACAGTACATAGCCTGCTTTTTTGTAAAAGAATAATCTGCTTGTGCACCATCCTCTATTAATGGAAGACCATACACATTTTTAGGGAGCTTATTCCAATCGTATGCTGCATTTCTGGATAGTGAAACAAAGGTGGGAATAGGCTCCCCGTTAGAATTCTCTTTAATATCCCATAAGGATAGAGTGAACTGTGTAACAGGAAAGGTTGCATTTAATATTGCAAGGTTATACTCCTCTGCCACTATACCAACCATCTGCTTATAATTTGTAGCAACAACCTTTCCGCCATTACTGAAGGTTGCAGTAACATCGAATTTACCATAGGTGGGCAGAGTCATGGTAAAGCTGCCAGCTTTTATCTTTGAAAGAGCAACAGTCTTTTTAGCAGACTGAACTGTCTTTCCCTTGTAGGACATGGTTGCTGTAACAGTGATGCTATCAGCTAAGCCGAGCTCCATTAAGGCTTCATAAGAGGGAAGTGTCACAGTTATGTCCGTATAGTTAATTTTTTTCTGCTCAAAATCTACACCAAAAATATAAGTAGGAGCAGAGATTCCATAGGTTTCGATATTGTCACTTGAATTAATGATAGACTCCTCAGAGGCTTCTTCATCAATAAATGTTTCCATAATAGAGCTTTCATTTTCTATTTCTTCTACAGCAATAGAGTCTGAATCCTTACTCTCAAGCTCTGTGGCAAGTACAGCAGTTGGAAAGGTGCTAACAAGGATAACTGCTATTAGTGCCAGAGATACTATTTTGTTCCTCAATGATGTCATAATATTTCCTCCAAACTAAAAGTGCTTGTAAAAACAAAAAAATAACTACTTTCTTTGTTTTTTTACAGTGAATATTATAATTAGAGACAAAAACATTGTCAATAAATGCATTTTTTTAAGATTGGGGAAAATATATGAGTATAAAATTAAAAAAATATATATTATAATTAATTATATTCTAGTAATAATATGTAATTTATATTAAAATTAATCATAAAAATACAGTATATTGACTTTTGTGAGAAAATTCGATATAAGTAAGATATATAAGTTTGTGAGAAAGGAATAGTACACATGGTTAAGCGATTAGGAAATGTTACAGCGGCAGTAGCTTTAGGTCTATTGTTGTCAGGTACTGCTGTAAAAGCTGATGATATTAAAAGCATGACCACCACAGCGGACCTTAATATCAGAAGTGGTGCAGGAACCCAATACAGTGTACTTGGTTCCTATAAGAAAAATACCTCCATTCAGGTTATTAGTATTGAAAATGGGTGGGCTAAGATATCTTATAATGGGAGGACAGCTTATTGCAGCGCAAGCTATCTGAAAGACACTACCACCGCAAAGACCATGAAGACCAAAGCAAATCTGAATGTAAGAACAGGACCAGGAACAAAGTATGATATATTAGGTTCTTTCAAAGAAGGGACAACTATCCCTGTAAAAAGTATTAGTAATGGATGGGCTAAGATATCCTTTAATGGAAAGACTGGCTACTGCAGTGCAGAGTATCTTGAAGAGGTTTCAGATACTTCTAATTCATCAGGATCATCAAGTAATTCAGAAGGAAATAGCAGTAATAAAACCACTACTATGATTACCACTGCTAATTTAAATGTAAGAAGCGGTGCAGGAACAAATTATTCTGTTATAGGAAGCTATACAAAGGGAACTAAGGTAAAGGCTTTAAGCATCAAAAGCGGTTGGGCTAAGGTTTCTTACAATGGAAAGACAGGCTACTGCAGTGCTGAATATTTAAAGAAGGTAAGCTCCGAGGAAAAGGTAGAAGAGACTTATAAAACTATGGAGGCAACCACCTATCTCAATGTGAGAAAAGGACCTAGCACCTCTCATGAAAAGATTGGCATGCTTGATCCTAAGGATAAAGTAAAGGTAATAAGTATAAGTAATGGCTGGGCTAAGATATCCTACAAAAATCAAACAGCTTATGTGAGCTCATCATATTTAAAGGAGATTGCTTCGAAGCCTGAAGAAGAGATATCCTATAAGATAATGAAAAGCACAACATATTTAAATGTAAGAAGTGGTAAGAGCGTTACCTCCAATAAGATTGGGCTTTTATCTCCTGATGAAAAAGTCAAGGTAATAAGCATCAGTGATGGCTGGGCAAAGATTTATTATCAAGATGGAACAGCCTATTGCAGCAGTTCATACCTAGAAGTAGTACAGGAATCAGATGGGAAACCTGTAAAGCCAGAGGCTCCTGAAGCATCACAAAAGCCTAATGAATCAGATAAAACAGATAGTAATAATAATGCGTATAATTTTTATAAAAAGGAATTAAACTTTACCCTGGATAGTTTCATAGAGGGGCAGCTAACTAAAGATAATGTTTCTTCTAAGGGTGAAGCTATTAATAAGGCTTCATTAAATAAATACATAAATACTGATTTAATTGTAGAGAGAGGCAATACTTTTCAATTTTTAAAGGTTAATAAATTCAGGAATAATATGAATGTAGAAGAACTTAATAGTTATTTAAATTCATTGAAGTATGACACCTTCTATAATCAAGGACAAGCTTTTATTAATGCTGCCAGAGAATACGATATAGATGCTCTATATCTCGTTGCTCATACCTTGTTAGAAACTGGCTATGGTAAATCAGAACTGGCTAGAGGAGTTGATTATGAGGTTACCGTTTCAGCAGAAGATGGGCAGCAAGGAGAGACGAAGGTGGTTAGAGTATATAATTTATTCGGTATTGGAGCCTATGACAGTGATCCTCTTGGAGGAGGGGCAGAAACAGCATATAAAAAAGGTTGGACAAGCATTGAGCTAGCTATAAAGGGTGGCGCAGAGTGGATAGCTCAAAACTATGTCCACAGCTCGAGAACTGGTCAGCATCAGTATACCGTCTATATGATGCGCTGGAATACCAATAATTATACAAGCTCAACAAATAATGTTATATGGCATCAGTATGCAACAGATATAACCTGGGCAGAGTCCATATCTTCTTTGATGAATAAGCTGAGCTATATGTATGAAAATGCAGTGCTTGATCTGGAGATACCGGTATTTCTTACGGAATAATTTTGTTAAACTAAAGAGATATGAATTGATATACCTCCTACAGGATTATCCTTATAGGGGGTATATTTACTATGTATAGAATTTATTTTTTTAAAATACTACATGGAGCTAACTGGAAAGGAGAATATTTTGAGAGCGATGATTATAAATAGTTATAGTAATGGAGAGACAAAGGATGAAAGGTAATAAGCGTTTATCACTTATCTGGATATTAAAAGAAGACAGGAATAATGAAGAGACTGGGAATCTTATAAGGGAACAGCACATTGATAAAAGTGACATACAGTTGATTTTGTGTCCTATGTCAGAGAGAATTCTCACAGAAGAAGAAATAGGAAAATTGGTACAGGACTATGATATTGTAACCGTTGCTGCATCAGAAAATAAAGCCGTGCTATTGAATCGTGCAAGAGACAAAAGCTCAGGAAGTTTTGTCACAGTTATTGAAGGAGGAGATGTTTTTCCTAAGGATTATTTTTCTACCATGCTTGCAAAAATGGAGCATGGCTATGAGACAAAAGGATATTCTTTAGGGATTCCTTGTAAAAGGTGTCAGAATAGTGGTGGAAAGGATGATGTTTTTTCCAAACTGCCTGGAGAGGGCGAGGTTGCATATGTTGATTTTAAGCGTCAGTATCAATGCCTTCCCTATTTTGCAGCAGGTACATGGATTCATAATAGTTATTTTAAAGCCCATTCATTCCGTGAAGATTTAAAATATGAATATGAAAAGGACTATTTCTTAAGAGCTTTACTGAATGAAAGAAAGATGGTTTATGTTAGATCACAGATATATAGTTATTTGGAGACTCGTGAGAGTGACATAGTATATTTCCAGGGCTGCTATGAAAAAGACTGGTATTATCAGGCCATTGATAGGTTCTGGGTACCTTTATTGGAAGAGATATATAACTCATTTAAAGAAATTCCTAGAATTATTCAATATCAGACTGTTTTTGCTTTGCATATTCGAGCAGAAGCCAATTTAAACAATCGTAATAAGCATTGCGTACCAGAGGAAGAAGGAGAACGCTATTTATGGTCATGGAACAGGATGTTAAAATACATTGATGATGCTGTGATTATGAATGAGGACA
Source organism: Bacillota bacterium (assembly GCA_023440105.1). Classification (GTDB taxonomy): domain Bacteria; phylum Bacillota; class Clostridia; order Clostridiales; family Clostridiaceae; genus JAEXZL01. Next base: position 11,639 of record JAEXSY010000427.1, on the reverse strand, counting down.
ACCAGCCTTATTATACAAAAAATATTTATATTAAGCAGTTGTTTCTGAAAATAAAGCATATGGATGAAAACTATAAGCTGGAGCGATATTATCTCAATGGGAAAGCTTATTTTGGTAGGGATAATGTCCTGGGAGCTTCTTTGGAATCTCAAAAGCTTAATATTCAGTTTATGGAATATAACAAAGGCAAATTGATTATCGATGCTACTCTTGCCAGTATTTACGATGTGGTTAAGGGCAGGTTTTATGTTAAAAAAGATCAAAAGGAATATGAAGTAGAAGTAAACTCTCGTTATTCTCACACCAAATTATTTGACCATTCCATCTATAAGAGAACGGCTCTTAGAATGGAAATTCCCATAGAAAATTTAGAAAGACAAGAGATAGAATTCTTCTATGTTACGGAGAAAAGTGAGGATAAGATACTGGTTACCTTTGATTCTCATACAAGCCGCCTTTCTTCTAAGTTTAAAAATAGCTACTGGACCTTTGGTGAGAAGTTTTTGGCTGAATATAATGACGGTAGTATTATCATTTATAAAACAAGCAAGGGTTCTATTGTTAAGAGAGAGATGAAATTATGGATTGATATGCTCCTATCAAGGAGTCTAAAAGCTTGGGTTTTAATGATGATGAGAATGGCATATTTCCTTATGAAGCCTTTCTGGAAGCGCCGTCCTGTATGGATGTTTATTGATAAAATTTATAAAGGGGGAGATTCTTCGGAATATCTTTATCGATATGCCTACAATAAAAAAGATGGGATTGATAAGTATTATTTGGTGGACAGAAAATGCCCAGATTGCAGGAGATTGAAGTCAGAAGGCTTTAAACCACTGATTAGAGGAACCATTAAGCATCGTCTTATGTTCCTTTATGCAGATATGATGGTTATTTCTAATTCTACAGTGTTTGCTTTCAACGACTACTCATTGGATACCTCTGCATATTTACGTGATTTATTTAATTTTCATGTGGTCTGTGTACAGCATGGCATGTCTGTTCAGAAAATTGCTGTTGCGCAAAACCGTCTTAGAGATAATATTCGTCTTTATTTTTGTGCTTCGAAATACGAGATTGAAAACTTGAGTCGTCCAATATATGATTATGCTGGTAGAGATGTGCTGAAGCTTACAGGTGTGCCCCGTTATGATGGATTGGTAAATGAAGATAAAAGGCAGATATTAATCAGTCCCACATGGCGTATGCAGGCGGCAATGCCTGTAACTAAAAATGAAGGAGTGGAACGAAGCTATAATCCTTTATTTAAAACCACTACCTATTTTAAGGTATATAATACTTTAATTAATAATAAACGCTTGCTGGAAGCTGTAAAAGAGTATAATTATCGGATTTTATATGTTCTGCATCCCATTGTCAGCCCTCAGGCAGAGGATTTTGATAAAAATGAATATGTAGACATTGTACCCTCAGTAGGAGATATGAGCTATGAAAAGGTATTTCGAGAATCCAGTCTTATGGTAAGCGATTATTCTGGTGTGCAGTTTGATTTTGCTTATATGAGAAAACCACTGGTGTACCTGCATCATGATGATATACCACAGCATTATGAAGAAGGAACCTTCCACTATGACACCATGGCCTTTGGAGAGATATGTCATAATAATGAGGAGCTAATTGATGTTTTGATTGAATATATGAAGAATAACTGTCAGATGAAACCAGAATACAGAAGACGTGCAGATGATTTCTTTGAATTCTCTGATCATAATAATTGTCAGCGCATTTATGATGTGATAATTGATTATCATAAAAAGAATATCCGATGATTGTGAGCTTGGGTGATGAAGATGAAAGTAAATGAGAAACGACAATCAGGTATAGAGCTACTGAGGATTATATTGATGATACAGATTGTATTTCTTCATATTTCAGACTATGGGGGATATGAGGAAGCTGCTATGACCATAGGAGGGATTACAAAGGCTATTTATCTAGGGATGTGGCTGTTATGCCGCTGCCCAGTTCCGCTTATGATACTTCTTACGGGATATTTTATGGCGGATAGAGAAATCACCTTGAGGAAAATGGCAGGAAAGTGGATTCCCGTACATAATACTATGTGGTTTTATGCCATAACCATAACCTTTCTCTGTGGACTAGCAGTTATATTTAAGGTGCCATTAAAGGGTTTACCTGAATTGACAAAGGTGGAATATATAACTGCATTTTTTCCTTTTTTAAATCGAACATGGTTTTTTATGACTAATTATCTTCTGGTGCTGTTCTTAGCTCCCTTTGTCAATATTGTTTTATGTCGGCTGGATAAAAAGCAGTATTTCACATTAGTTGCTGGACTATTTTTTCTTCTAACCGTATGGACATCTTTAACTAGAATAGATGGAATTAATGAGATTATTTCTCTTAAAAAAGTGGTGGTGAATGAATCAGGAAAGTCTCTTTACATGTTTTTGTTTTTATACATTCTTGGAGGCTATATTCGTAAGCATATTCCAGAGAGAAGCTGTGAGGAAAGCTCTGGGAAAAGTAGCTTGAGACGGGCTGCAGATTGGAAGTGGTTAATAATTTTTCTGGGATTATGGTTTGTAAATGTATTAGCAGCAGGCTATGTTTCTTGGTATAAACCTATTTATGGACAAAGTGATAATCCCATTGTAATACTTCAATGCGTCACATTAGTACTATTTTTTAGAAGCGTACATTTCTATTCTCCTATTATTAATAGAGTTTCTAGAAACAATATTGGTGTTTATTTGATTCATGAGCATTACATAATGAGAAATATAATCTGGGCTTCCTTCCCTTTCCTAAAAACAGCTGCCTTTTACGAGACTCCAGCTTACATTTTTATTATCTGGGGCATATGTCTGGCTATCTATCTGGTTTGTAATTTAATAGAAGATATGAGAATACAGTTATTTACATGGATTAATAAGAAAACTGGAAAAAGCAAATTTTTTAATTATTGATAATCCCTTATTAAACAGGAGGCGAGCTCAGCCTTAATTAATTAAGAGATAGAAATAATTTTATATATATCATGTATTACTGCTAAATGGTATAATTAACCTGTTGTCTTTTTGTTAAAGGACTAATGGGTGTTTTTTTTCGTATTATTCTATAATAACAATATAAAATACACTTAATATATTTTGGAAGGTGAATGCTATGTCCTCGAGATCAAAGAAAAATAAAAAGAGTAGGTACATTAAGTTGTTTTTAATACTGCAGATAATTATCAGTATAATATTTGGAACTTTACTAGTGTACTTAGACATGCTTCCAGGTATTTATTTAGGAGCTGTACTTGGAATTTTAATATTGCTTATCCTCATAAATTATTTGCTTTTAAGCTGGCAAAGGGGAAGAGCTGTTAGCTATGTACTTTCTGTAATTATTTCCTTACTGCTCATTGTAGGGGGATATTATATTTATAGAACTTCTGCAATGCTTAATAAGATTACTTCAGTTAATACAGAAATAAACAATGTAAATGTATATGTAAGAGCTGACGATCCTGCAGATAGTATTGAAGATGCAGCTTCCTATGAATTTGGTATATTAGAGTCTTTAGATAGGTAGCATACTGATTCAACTATTGATAAGATAAATAAAAAAATAGGTAGTGATATTTCTACTAAAGACTATGAAGCACCCACGGACTTGATTGATGAGCTGCTAAAGGGAAGCATAGATGCTGTCATATTAAATGAAGGCTATGTCAGCATGTTTGAAGATATAGAGGCATATGAAAATCTTGAAAGTAAAATAAAATCTATATATGTAAATAGCTTTGAAACAGAGGTGGAAAATCAAGCTCCTGTGGATAAGGATGTGAGTTCTCAAGGCTTTGTGGTATATATTAGCGGGATAGATACCACGGGACCTGTATCTACTAAAAGCCGTAGCGATGTTAATATCCTTATGGCTATAAATCCAATTACAAGGAAGATACTCCTGGTTAATACCCCGAGAGATTATTATGTGCCTCTTTCTATTTCAGGTGGAGTTAGGGATAAGCTTACCCATGCTGGAAACTACGGCATAAACGTTTCTATGGACACATTAGAGATGCTTTATGGAATAGATGTAGATTATTATGTTCGACTTAATTTTACCAGCTTTGTTACTATAATAGATACCCTTGGAGGGGTGAACGTTAATTCTGATTATAGCTTCAATGCCGGGGGATATTCCTTTGTAAAGGGAAATAATAATCTAAATGGAGCTGAGGCCCTTGCCTTTGCTAGAGAAAGATATTCCTTTGGAGAAGGGGACAGGCAGAGGGGAAGGAATCAGATGGCGGTAATTCAAGCTGTTATAAATAAAATTACATCTCCAGCACTACTCAGCAACTACACAGCTATTTTAAATAACATAAGCAGCAGTATTCAAACAAATATAGGCAATGATGAGATTTCCGATCTGGTAAAAATGCAGCTTTCCGATATGAGAGGCTGGGAGGTATCCTCCTTCAGTGTTGACGGCACCGGTGCTTCAGAGTACACCTTCTCCATGCCTAGACAGAAGGCTTATGTAATGTATCCTAACGAAGCTATTGTTAATGAGGCTGTGAATATGATTAAGGGAGTTTTACAGGAGGAATAGATATTAATATAACTACATCTATAAAATCATATTTTAAGGAGGATTCTATGCTTAAAATTGGTTATATTGGAAATGGAAAAAGTACTAATAGATATCATCTGCCCTTTGTACTACAAAGAGAGAATATAAAGGTAAAGACAATTTATCAAAGAAATCCTGATCATGAGACCTGGGATAGGATTGAAGGGGTGAATTATACCTCTGATTTAGATGAGCTGTTAAAGGATGAGGATATTCAGCTGATTGTGGTATGTACAAAACTAGATAGCCATTATGATTATGCAAAAATGGTATTGGAGAATAGTAAACATTGCTTAGTGGAAAAGCCCTTTATGAGAACCTCAGAGGAAGCAAAGGAATTATTTGCACTGGCAAAGGAAAAAGGATTAATCCTTCAGCCTTATCAAAATAGACGCTTTGACAGTGATTTTTTAACAGTACAAAAGGTCATTGAGGAAGGTAAGCTGGGGGAACTCTTAGAGCTTGAAATGCACTTTGATTATTTCCGTCCGGAATTACCGGAAGGGACTACTACCTTTGATAGAGATGATTCATTCCTGTATGGACATGGTTGCCATACCCTGGACCAGGTAATTAGTTATTTTGGTAAGCCAGAGCGTGTCCATTATGATGTAAGGCAGTTATTAGGATCTGGAAGAATGAATGATTACTTTGATCTAGATTTATATTATGGAAAACTAAAGGTATCAGTAAAGTCCAGTTATTTTAGGCTCAAAGAACGTCCAAGCTTCATTGTATATGGAAAAAAGGGAGCCTTTGTGAAGGAAACAAAGGATCGTCAGGAAGAGCATTTAAAAATGTTTTATATGCCTGACCATAAGGATTTTGGAGTGGATACCTTAAAGCATTATGGTGTACTGACATACATAGATGATGATGAAGGTGTAATCCATGAAGAAAAGGTAAAATCCGTAGATGGTGATTATGGAAGGGTGTATGATGATCTGTATGAAGCAATTATAAATGGTAAAGACAAGACAATTACAGATGAGCAGATACTACTGCAGATGGAAATACTGGAGACGGGGATAAAGGGCTTGAGATAAGCCTGGTGATTAATAAGAAAGGCATGGTCATGGTGACCATGCCTTTTGTTCTTATTGTAGAGCTTTAATTTCCTCTCTGTATTCTGTCGGGGTCTTCCCCACTATCTTCTTAAAGACCTTGCTGAAATAATTGGTTTCTCTGAAGGATAGCTCGTAGGAGATATTAATAATAGGAATATTACTATAGGTGAGCATATACTTTGCAAGGTGAATTTTTTCCTCGGTTATGTAGCTGATGAAGGTTTTGTTCTGGATCTTTTTAAACTGCTTACTGAAATAGCTGGGGCTCATACTGATGTAATCAGCTACCTGCTCAAGGGTGAGAAAGGCTTTTATATTTCTGTCGATGTAATTTAAGGCTCGGGTGATTTCATCATTATAAATATGATTTCTGTAAAAATCATCAAACAAGCTGTTCACCATATCTATTAAGAGAGAGTAGCTATTGTATCTAAAGGTATGTTTATCAAAGGTGAGCTTTGATATAACGTTTTCTAGACAGATAAGCCCTGAGGTAGATAGCTTGTACTCTCTTGCTATATCTGTGAGACCAGTAGCAAATTCACTAAGATATTTACTAATAGATATTTCATCCCTGTTCTCAAAGATGCTATCAATAAATTTTCTGATAGAAGAAACACACTTTTTATATTGCCCTTCCCGGAGGGCTTTTTTTACTTCTGTTAAACTCATGTAGACCACAGAAGCTACTTCCTTTTCTGCTGCTATCTCCCTTTGGTGTAAATATGGTTTTAATGTGCTTATCAGCAGATCTTGGGGATAGGGCTTTAAGAGATATTTATTACCTCTAACCCTTGCCATGGCGTAAGCTGCTTCATCCTCACCTAGTGAGGTAGTTAAGACAGTTATTATATCTGGATTATTGATTTTAGAATAATTAATGAGGTTACTTAAGGAGCTTAGAGTATAATCCATAGAGAGTATTAACAGGTCTATTGTGTGACTTTTAATAGCTGCAAAGGCTTCTTCTAGGTTAAGAACTTCTATTATGCTGTCAATGGTATTAAAGTGCTTTAAAAGCATGCTTTTTATTACATAGCTTTCAATATAATCCTTATCTAGAATGAGAACGCCGTACATAAGAATACCTCCATTAAAAATATTTATACCCATCAGTTATTTTTGTTAGGAAGAGTTACCTTTATAAGTGTCCTATTCTCTTGAAATGTCTCAAGCTTTAGGGAGTGCTCTGCTCCAAGTAATAAGTTAAGAGTTTTATTTAGTTCCTTTAGCTTTTTTAAGGGTGGATTAACCAATGAATCTGAAGAATCGCTGAGTACATACTTTTTTTGCTCTTCGGTAAATTCTAATGGATAAATAATTATAGCTGCCTCTACTTCATTTGCATTTTCTTTTATGTTTATAGCAATATTTATATCACCAGTTCTCCCAGGGGTAAGATGCTCTAAAGAAGAATCAATAATTGTATGGAATAACATAAAAGGACAAAGACATGAATTATAGCTATTTCTGGCATCTATATTAAAGGATAGCTTATTCATAAAACGCAGTTTTTGAAGCTGCAGATAATTATCAATGTAGTTGAGCTCATCTTCAAGAGTTGACAAAGGATTATCTCTTTTACTAAAGGTATATCTGAGAATGTTAGCAAAGGAATACACTGCTTTTTCTGTTACAGATGCTTGTTCTATATAAGCCTCTCTAGAAAGTAAATTCAGTCCAGAGAAGATGGTGGAGATTGATATTTGTTGAAAGGTATTTTTCTTTAACTCCTCATCTAAAAGCCTCTGTAGTTCTATACTCTTTACTCTTTCTTTTGTTAGCTCCTCTTCTTTTTCCTCAAGAGAAGCATTTATCTTTTTGAAATGCTTACCTGCAAGAATTTGATTAACATTATCGTGAAGAATATCAACCACTGCTTGAATTTTTTCTAGAGGAATTACTTCTGTTCTATTGTAAGCCTCTGATAAAGAAGTTTTTTCTGGCCAATAAGAAGCTTTTTCTATAATCCTATCAAGAAGCTGTCCTTCTGGAGAATTAGAGTTTATCTGACCTCCCATAAGAGCTCCATAATAGTTTTCCTCATAAATTAAAGGGATGGCAAAATCAATTAGGCCTGCATGACATTTATAAATATGGGGTCTTCCCGTTATTGCTGAATGAAGACCGCCGTGAGCATCACATTGATAGCACCGACGTGCCATTTCAGGAATCTCTCTGCAGAGATTGCAGAATTCAGTAAAGCCGCTGGCCTTTGTTATTGGGTTTCCTTTATAGTCCACGGTGATAAAGGACATATTAGTAGCCTTAGAAAAGTTATCCTGCATTCTTTGCAGGGCATCTACGTCTAAAACATCATTTATGGGTCTCATAGTTTCCATTAAAACTCACCTCGTATAGTAGAAAAATATTTACTCTTAAAGAGAAAGTTGAATAAGATATATTCCTTATAGAGAAGAAATAGTATAGCCATTAGATTATAATAAATCATACCATAATATGTAAAAATATTCAAATAATTGAAATTAATTTTAGAGCTTGTATCTTGAAAATGTATTTTACAAAGATAAATATATGTCCTATTAAGGTAAATATGTGACATTTATTAAGAGTACAGAAGATTATTATTCTAGATGGGAAAATTTTATATATAGAAGGGTAAAAAAATATTTTTAGGGGTGTAAATATTTTTACTAATATTGCATCCTCAAAGAATTTATGCAGCGAAAATTTATATCAAATAGATAAATAAATCCATATTTTACTTAATAAATTAGTAATAACATTAATATATCAATTAAAAAATCTAATCATAGGGGGCATCTAAATGAAGGATGAATTGATGAGTAAAATCATAGACGAGGTCATGAAAAAAGTAGGACCAGATACTCCTAAGGAAGCAGTACCAGTTAAAAGCTCTAAAGCTGGTAGCTGTGGACTTACGGAGTTTGTTGGGACAGCAATAGGAAATACCATAGGTCTTGTAATAGCAAATCTTGACCATCAGGTTCATGAAAGAATGGGAATAGACAAGAAGTATCGTTCCATAGGAATAGTAGGAGGAAGAACCGGTGCTGGTCCTCATATTTTTGCTGCGGATGAGGCTGTTAAGGCTACAAACAGCGACATACTCCTAATAGAGCTTCCAAGAGATACCGAAGGGGGAGCAGGGCATGGTTCCTTGATTATATTTGGAGCAGAGGATGTTTCAGATGCTAGAAGAGCTGTAGAGGTTACCTTAAGAGAGCTTAACAGAACCTTTGGAGATGTTTATGGAACAGCAGCAGGACATTTAGAGTTCCAATATACTGCTAGAGCAAGCTTTGCTCTCAATAAGGCCTTTGGAGCACCTATTGGTAAGTCCTTTGGAATTACTGTTGGAGCTCCAGCAGCTATAGGAGTGGTTATGGCAGATACAGCTGTTAAAGCAGCTACAGTAGATGTAGTTGGCTATGCAAGTCCTGGAAATGGTGGGACAAGCTATTCCAACGAAGTTATTCTCTTCTTCTCTGGAGACTCAGGAGCAGTTAAGCAGTCAATTATCGCAGCAAGAGAGGTTGGTAAGCAGCTTCTTCAGGCTTTAGATGGAAGTGAAATAAAATCCTCCACAGAACCTTATATTTTATAGTGAGGTGGTTTATATATGAAAAGATCAAAGCGATTTGAAGTGTTAGCCAAGAGACCTGTAAATCAGGATGGCTTTGTTAAGGAATGGCCTGAGGAAGGTCTTATTGCCATGAATAGTCCCTACGACCCCAAACCTAGTGTAAAGGTTAGCAATGGAAAGATAGTGGAGCTTGATGGCAAAGAGAGAGAAGACTTTGATATGCTTGATACCTTTATTGCTGATTATGCCATTAAGGTAGAGAATGCAGAAAAGGTAATGGCAATAGATTCTCTTGAAATAGCAAGAAAGCTCTGTGATATAAATGTTACCCGTGATGAAATTCTTTCCTTAACTCTAGCCATGACTCCAGCAAAGATTGTTGAAGTGGTAGGAAAGATGAATGTCCTGGAGATGATGATGGCTCTCACAAAGATGAGGGCGAGATTAATTCCTAGCAATCAATGTCATGTTACCAACGTAAAGGATTCACCGGTTCAGATAGCTGCTGATGCAGCAGAAGCAGCCTTAAGGGGCTTTGATGAAATGGAGACTACCGTAGGTGTAGCAAGGCTTGCTCCCTTCAATGCCATGGGAATATTTATAGGCTCTCAGGTAGGAAGGCCAGGAGTACTTACTCAGTGTGCAGTAGAAGAAGCTACAGAGCTTATTATGGGTATGAGAGGCTTTACTGCTTATGCAGAAACTGTTTCTGTATACGGTACTGAGCCAGTATTCATGGATGGAGATGACACTCCTTATTCTAAGGCTTTCTTAGCTTCTAGTTATGCCTCTCGCGGCCTTAAGATGAGATTTACCTCCGGTACTGGATCAGAGGTTCAGATGGGCTATGCAGAAGGTAAATCTATGCTTTATTTAGAAGCAAGATGCCTTTATATTACCAAGGGTGCTGGAGTTCAGGGAATACAGAATGGCTCCGTTAGTTGCGTGGGAGTTCCTGCGGGAGTTCCTGGAGGAATAAGAGCAATCCTTGCAGAGAATTTAATAGCCACAATGCTAGATTTAGAATGTGCCTCCAGTAATGACCAAACCTTTACTCATTCGGATTTAAGAAGAGTAGCTCGTTCTTTAATGCAGTTTATCCCAGGAACAGATTTCATATGTTCAGGCTATGGAGCAACTCCAAACTATGACAATATGTTTGCTGGTTCTAACTGGGATGCAGAGGATTATGATGATTGGAATGTTATTCAGAGGGATTTAAAGATAGATGGCGGACTTCAACCAGTTTTAGAGAAGGATATAATTGCTGTAAGAAATAAGGCTGCCAAAGTACTTCAGGGCTTATTTAAGGAGCTTGGACTTCCTGAAATTACAGATGAAGAGGTAGAATGTGCAACCTATGCTCATGGAAGCCAGGATATGCCGGACAGAAATCAACCGGAGGATATAAAGGCTATAGAAGATATGATGGCTAGAAAGGTTACAGGGGTAGACTTTGTTAAGGCTTTAAGCAGAGCTGGTTATGAGGACGTTGCTAATAGCGTATTTAATATGCTTAAACAGAGAGTTGCAGGAGATTATCTCCACACCTCAGCCATCCTTGATAAGAACTTCCATGTTATCAGTGCTGTAAACTATCCTAATACCTATAATGGACCGATGACAGGCTATCAAATCAGTGCTGAGAGATGGAATGAGATGAGCAATATTCCTAATGCTGTTAGTCCTGAAGATATTAAATAGGAGGTGTGATTATGGCATTTGATGAAAAAGTTTTGAGAAGTATCATTGAAGAGGTTATACGAGAAATGGAAATAGAGTCACTCCCTAAGGCAGAACCAGATGGCAAATCTTCAGCAGAAAATCCTGCTGGAAAGCTAGTCCTTACAGAAGTAGGTGAGGCTGCTAAGAAGACTCAGCCTAATGAAGTAGTTGTAGGCTTAGCACCAGCCTTTGGGATATACCAGACTAAAACCATCATAGGTATTCCTCATGATAAGGTTCTGAAAGAAATTATTGCAGGTATAGAAGAGGAAGGGGTTAATTGCAGGATAGTAAGGATTTATAGAACCTCTGATGTAGCCTTTGTGGCCCATGATTCTGCAAAGCTCAGCGGCTCAGGGATAGGCATAGGAATTCAATCTAAGGGAACCACAGTTATTCATCAGAAGGATTTATTTCCACTAAATAATCTGGAGCTCTTTTCCCAGGCTCCCCTTATTACTTTAGAAACCTATAGGCAGATAGGGAAAAATGCTGCTAAATATGCTAAGGGAGAATCTCCCTCACCAGTGCCTGTTAGAAATGATCAGATGGCAAGGCCAAAGTATCAGGCAGTAGCAGCGCTACTTCATATAAAGGAAACAAAGCATGTTGACATGAATAAGAAACCTCAAGCTCTGAGAGCTGAATTTAAATAGGAGGGTAAGTAT
>JAEXSY010000392.1 GCA_023440105.1 Bacillota bacterium | reverse complement strand
TGGAGCTTATAAAAAGCAATGAAATTTTAAGAGAGTTTTCTAGGCTTATCAGGGAAAAGACCTTTAATCCCTTTCAAGGTGATTTAAAGGTGGGGGTGGATCTAGGTACTGCTAATATAGTAATTTCAGTAGTAGATGGAGATAACAGGCCAGTAGCTGGGGTTACAAGAGAGTCAATGGTTGTAAGGGATGGGATAGTTGTGGATTATCTGGGGGCTGTGCAGGCAGTTAGAGAGATGAAGGGGGAGCTGGAAGCTTTACTTAAGGTGACCCTGGATAAAGCAGCTACGGCTGTACCACCAGGGATAATTGAAGGAAATATAAGAGCTATTTCTAATGTGGTAGAGGCGGCAGGCTTTGAAGTTACTAGCATAATAGATGAGCCTACAGCCGCTGCTGCAGTTCTAGGGGTTACAGAAGGAGCTGTAGTTGATGTAGGGGGAGGTACCACGGGAATAAGTATTCTAAAGTCTGGAAAGGTGATTTACACTAATGATGAAGCCACAGGAGGGAGCCACATGACCCTGGTGCTGGCTGGCTTTCATAAGATAACTACAGAGGAAGCAGAGGAACTTAAGAAGGATTCTAAAAGAGAAGAAAATATCTTCCCAATAATAAGACCTGTGGTGGAAAAGATGGCTTCAATAATCAAGAGATATATAGAGGGACGTAATGTAGAGAAAATATATGTAGTGGGTGGAGCCTGCACCTTTAAGGATTTTGAGGGAGTATTTCAAAAGACTCTAGGACTAGAAGTAATAAAACCAGAGGAGCCTTTACTGGTTACTCCTCTTGGAATTGCCATGAATTCTAATTAATTTAAAAGCTGGTGTTTATATGAAAAGGGAGGACATTGAAGGCGTTGTTTACGAAGTGCTAATAGATATAATAGCAGAGAAGGTTAAAGATAAATTGATTAGTCAAGGGAAAAAGCTATTAGTAGTGTTTACTGGTGCTGCCTTAGGCTTTTCCGAGGCTTTAAAAGAGCTTAAAAAATTAAGGGATAAGGGTTTCATTTTAAATTATATATTTTCAGATATGGCTTTAGAGGTTTTTACTCTAGACAAGATAAGAGACTTCCTTGGAGAAGACATGACTATTTTGAACAAGGGGAAAAGCTCAGAGCTACTACTAGAAAGCTATGATGGGATAGTGGTTCCTACCATGACTATTAATACCATGGCAAAGATTTCTCTTGGAATTATGGATAGCTCTGTATCAAGGATATTATTAACGGCACTAATGAAAGGAAAGCTAACGATAATTGCTGTGGATGGTTGCTGTCCTGACAACAAAGCCCGTGAGGAATTAGGCTATAGAATGAACTCTGCTCTTAAAGAAACCTTGAGAGAAAATATGAGGAAGGTTTCAGACTATGGAGCAAGACTTACTACAGCTGATAAGCTCGCTGCCACCGTTATTAAAAAGGTGAGGGGAGATTTTTTTAATGGCGAGGTTATGTCCAATCTTAATAAGAGTGAAAAAAATGAGATTTATATAGATAAAAGAGTTATAGGGTATCAGGATATTATGTCCAATAGAAGCTATAAAGTCATTAAGATAAGTGAGGCTTCACTGGTTACGCAGATGGCTGAAGAAGCAGTGAAAAGCCACTCCATAGAGCTTAGGTGGATAAGAGCTAAGGAGTGATGGAGAAATATTCTATAAAGGAGTTGCTGACTTATGTATTTAGGGAAGGTAGTGGGGACGGTAGTATCTACAAGAAAGGATGATAACCTCATAGGGTGTAAGCTGCTATTAATAAAGCCTCTATCAGAGAAGCTGGAGGTAGAGGGCAGGATTGAAATAGCTGTGGATACCCTAGGGGCAGGCCCTGGTGAGGTGGTTATAATTTCTAAGGGTAGCGCTGCAAAATATGCTTTAGGTAAGACGGTAACTCCTGTAGATGCTACCATCGTTGGAATTGTGGATACTGTAGAAATTACTGTATAGGAGGCGGGGCTGTGTCAGGAATATATACTAAAACAGGGGATAAAGGTGAAACAGGACTTCTAGGGGGCAGCAGAATATCAAAAAGTAGTCCTAGGGTCAATTGCTATGGAACTATTGATGAAGCTAATTCAATCCTTGGCCTTGCCTATTCTCTTACAGAGGATAAGTATATAAAGGAAACAATATACAGTATTCAGAAGAGATTATTTCTTCTTGCCGGAGAGATTGCCTCCGATAAAGCTGGAGGAGATCTGTTAAAAAACATAATAAATGAAGAGGATATAAAATTTTTAGAAGCAGTGATAGATAGGTGCTACACAGTCACTGGAAAGCAGACTTCCTTTGTAATCCCAGGAAAGAATACACTATCCTCTGCACTTCATATGGCAAGGACAGTGGTAAGAAGGGCAGAGAGACTTCTAGTGAATTTAGCTGAGGAGGAAGAGGTTAGAAGAACACTACTTATTTATGTTAATAGATTGTCTGATGGGATTTATGCCCTTGCTCGGCTTGAGGAGACTTATGAAGAAGAGAAAGCCTTGAGAAAGCAGGTGGAGGCCTTAGTCAGGGAAAGGTTTGGGATAAAAAATAAGGAGAGCAGCAGCTTTGATCTCTGCCTTGCAGAGAAGATGGCTGCTAATGCTGAAAAGATAGCTGAGGAAATGAGGGTACCGATAGTATTTTCCGCTGTAGATAATGGGGGGAATATTATTTTAGTTCACAGAATGGAAGGAGCTCTTCTGGGAAGTATAGATATCTCAATAAATAAGGCTTATACTGCCAATGCCTTTCATATGGCTACCGATGAGCTGGGAGCTCTTGCAGGACTGGGAAAACCTCTTTATGGAATTGAAAATACCAATTCAGGAAGAATTGTAATCTTTGGAGGAGGCTTTCCTCTGAAAAGAGAAGGATTAGTGGTTGGAGCTATAGGAGTTAGTGGCGGAACGGTCCAGGAGGATATGGAAATTGGCAGGTATGCTATTAAGTGTTTACAAGGAGATGAGACCTTTGAATATTGATATTAATATTGTTGAGCAATTAGTGAAAAAAGTTATTTCATCTATTCCCATGGAGGAGGAAGCTGCTGAAGAATATCAGCCTGGTATATTTAAGGACATGAATTCTGCAGTGGAGGCTGCCTATATAGGACAGCTTGCCTATATTAACTGTACCATGGAG
>JAEXSY010000320.1 GCA_023440105.1 Bacillota bacterium | reverse complement strand
GCACCGAGAATAATAACTACAGCTTGGCTAAACTTTATCATACCAGCATTTACAAAGCTCACCGCCATAACACTTGTAGCCGAAGAAGACTGAATAACAGCGGTAACACCTACCCCTAAAAGAAACCCCTTAATTGGGGTTGAAGATAACTTCCATAGATACAACTCTAATTTATTGCTTGCCGCACTTTTCAATCCGTCACCCATTAGATTCATTCCAAATAAGAAAAATGCTATACCACCCAGCATAGATAATATAGAGAATACTGACACAATACCCCTCCTCAGCGATGCATTACGATTCTAATTTATAATAGCGTCAATCATTACAACATTTTTATTATATCACTTATTCACATTATATTTACACATATTTTATATTTATTATGAATTATAGGATTATAAGGCGATTTCTAAGGTATAATGATACTTAATGTCATGTGGATGGCACCATAGAAGTGAGAAAGTGTTCGCATGGACAAGGATGCCTATGTCGATTTATAGCAGGTGCCATCCACATGAGAAGTGAGAAAATATATATTTTGTTGCAAAAAAAGCAACTGCAATGGATACTTCCATAGCAGTTACTCATTGTAAACAAGCTTATCGCTAAATTCTAACACTTACGATAGTATTATCCTATCATTATCTAGATTCCTACCAGCTTCTATTCTGAATCTCTTGAGGAGCTCCTCAGTGGTTAGATTCTTCTTTTCTTCTTCTTTTATGTCCAAAACTATTCTTCCTGAGTCCATCATTAAAAGTCTATTTCCCAGGGTAAGGGCTGATTGCATATTATGTGTTATCATGAGGCAGGCTATGTTATTCTCCGATACTATCCTTTTAGTTAATTCCATTACCTTATCAGCTGTATCCGGATCAAGAGCTGCGGTATGTTCATCTAAAAGAAGAAGCTTCGGTGTTACAAGGGTTGCCATAAGCAGTGTAAGAGCTTGCCTCTGTCCCCCTGATAAAAGTCCTACAGGCTGCTTCATCCTATCCTCTAGTCCCATATTTAATAGGGCAAGCTTTTCTCTAAACATTTCCTTATCCTTCTTTGTTACCCTAGCAAAATAGGCTCCCTTATTATACGCCCTTAGATATGCTAAGGCGAGATTTTCCTCTATGGTCATATGAGGGGCTGTCCCCTTTAGAGGGTCCTGAAACATTCTGCCTATGAAATAGCTTCTTTTATATTCTTCTTCATAGGTTATATCCTTCCCATCAAGCTCTATATACCCCTCATCTACATAGAAGCCTCCAGCTATTGCATTGAAAAGAGTACTTTTACCTGCTCCGTTGCTGCCTATTATGGAAGCAAACTCTCCTTTCTTTAAGGTAAGAGAAAGGCCTTCTATAGCTATTTTCTCATTTACTGTACCAGGATTAAAGGTCTTTTTAATCTCCAAAACCTTAAGCATTGCTCTTCCCTCCCTCATATCTCTTTTTCCTCTGCTGTGCTCTTTGACGTCTTAAGGCTATATTTTCTTTCAAAGCAGGGAGGGCAATAGCTATTCCTACAATAACTGCTGATACAAGCTTCAGCATTTCTGAAGGAATATCAAAGCGCAGTGCTAGAGCAATGATTAAACGGTACAAGAGGCTTCCAAAGATAGCAGCAAATATCCACCTTGCTATCCCCCTCTTTCCCAGGAGTGTTTCTCCAATAATAAGACTCGCGAGGCCTATTACCACCATTCCTGTACCAAGATTAATATCGCTGGACCTTTGATACTGCCCAAGAATTGCCCCAGAAAGTCCTGTCATTCCATTGGCTATACAGAGACCTACAGTGATGGTGAAGGAAGGATTAATAGATGATGCCCTTACCATATCAGGATTATCTCCAGTAGCTCTAACGGACATTCCTAAAGTAGTATTTAAGAAAAAGTAAAGAATAGCTCCTATAATTATAGTAATTGCTGCTGCTATTATTAGTTTGTACCACTCTCCTCCTATATAAGTCTTTCCCAGAGTAAATATGGTTTCCACCTTAAAAAGACTTAGATTCGAGGAAAAACCCATAACCGCAAGATTTATGGAGTACAATCCCACATTGGTTATAATTCCAGCTAGTATAGAAGGCACCCCAAGCTTAGTCTGAAGAAAGGCCGTAACATATCCTGCAAGGGCTCCTGCAACGATAGCTGCTAAGATAGCTAATATAGGATGGCCAGCAATACATACCACTGCGCTGATAGCACAGCCTAAGGTAAAGGTTCCATCAGTGGTAAGATCAGCTATATTTAAAATACTAAAGCTAAGAAATAAGGCCAGGGCCACAAGAGCATATATAAATCCCAGCTCTAAGGCGCTCTGTACAATGTTTAAAGTAAGCATATAATCCTCCTGAATATGTATTATAAGGGCGAGATAAGCCCGCCCTCAAGACTACAGCAATTTATATTAATCTACACTTGTTACTACCTCTACAACCTTGGAGGCCATGCCCTGAAACATGCTGTAATCTGCCCCTATACCTTTGGCAGTTTCAGTGTTTACTGTGATTATTCCACCTTCCATCACATGTACTGGATAGGTTCTTACATCAGCACCCTGAAGTATATCCACAGCCATATCTGCGGTAACTGTACCCAGGTCTGTATAATTTACTCCACAAGTTGCAAAGGCTCCATTTCTCACAAAGGAATCAGCTCCTGCATAATGAGGGATTTTTGCTTCTATAAACTTTTCTGCTATGGTTATCTCTGCAGCTGCAACAGTATTGTCTGTAGGTGTAAATACTGCATCCACCTTTCCTATCATACTGTCAACAGCTAAGCTTATCTCATCGGTAGTAGTGCCTGTCTTCTCAATATATTCTATACCTTTGTCATCAAGAAATTTCTTAGCTTCTTTAATAGGAAGCTCACTGGAATCCTCACTCTTGCTGTACAGAAGTCCTACGGTTTTAATATCAGGATTTTGTGCAAGCATCATATTAAGTATTTGAGATGCATCAAGATAATCACTTGTACCCGTTACCATAGAATCAGGGTTATCTAAGCTCTCCACGAGACCTGCTCCCACTGGATCTGATATAGCTGCAAAGACAATAGGTATCTCATCCTCAGAAGCTGCCAGCATACTCTGTGCTGCTAGAGTAGCTATTGGGATAATCACATCATAGCCATCGGATACCACCTGACTTCCAATCTGATTTAATACTGTAGAGTCATTTTGGCCATTAAACACCTTATATTCAATGGTAATCCCGAGGCTTTCAGCCTTTGCCTTCAGCTCCTTCTCAATGGCAACACGTATCTCATCTAGGGAAGCATGATCCATCTGCTGAACAATAGCAACCTTATAAGAGCTTTCCTTCTTATCTTTATTGTCTGATGAAGAACATGCCGTCATTGTTATTATCATTGTAATAGTTAGAAATAGTGCAAATAATTTTTTCATAAACTTTCTCCTCCTTATATGTAATCTTTTCTTTTAAAAATTAGAATTCCGTATATTATTCTCAACTATCTTTAGTTTTTGCTTCTAATTGAGTTTATTTTAGATTTGCCTTTAATAACTTACACTATTTACTGCTAACCTTTCCACTCTACAAAATAGCGTAAAAATAAAAAATCCTGTCCCTGTGCACTATGCACAAGGACAGGTTATCTATCATACCTGCGGTACCACCTTGTTTGCCATAAAAATGGCCACTCAATAAGAAGCTATCACTTCTCTGCTCTATAACGGGAGCCCCCGGAAACAGGATACTTAGTCCTCAGACCTTTCCCCTTACACCTCAACGGTCCATTTACCTGCCCCGCTTTCTACCCGTTTCCATCCTCCGGGCTCTCTGGAAGTGCGCCTGCAGTTTTATCTCCGTTTCAATGGCTTGTATATATTAAATCACTTTATCACTTTAAAGTCAACACCTTTTTTCTGAAAATTTAATTATTTAAATTCAAATTTCCTCAAACTGTCTATACTGCTTTTCAAAGCTAAGATTATTGTCTTAATACTGCATACTAAAGTCAACAATTACTCAATAAAAAGTCATCTCTTATCAAAGGTCCAGCCAAAATCATTGTGGTAAATCATCTGTCTAGTCATTCCTCCATCGATGCATATATTTTCTCCCGTAATGAAGCCTGCTTTTTCCGAACAAAGATATAGCACCATATTAGCGATATCCAGAGGATTCCCCACCCTACTCACCAGATGCTGCTCAGAATCAGCTCCTGTATACTCAGTAAAGTCTGTATCTATCCATCCAGGAGAAATAGAATTAACCCTCACCCTTCCTGCAAGGCTCACAGCTAATCCATGAGTTAGAGCTGAAATACCTCCCTTAGCTGCTGTATAGCTTTCGGTGTTAGGCTGGCTCATCCGATCTCGGGAAGAAGAAATATTAACTATAGCTGCTCCCGGTGCAAAATGCGGCAGTAAAAGCTGTGTCAGATAAAAGGGCGCTGTTATCCCAACTCTCAGAGCATAGTTAAACTCCTCATAAGAGCAGGAATCTATCCCTTTCATCAGAGGAAGGGCATTGTTTATAAGATAATCTACATGTCCATGTTTTGAAATCACTTCTTCTATAAAGGACCTCAGCGTGCTTTCCTCTGCAATATCTCCAACAAAATAAGGACCAGGCTTTTT
Source organism: Bacillota bacterium (assembly GCA_023440105.1). Lineage (GTDB taxonomy): Bacteria > Bacillota > Clostridia > Clostridiales > Clostridiaceae > JAEXZL01. The sequence goes on along the minus strand of JAEXSY010000320.1, from coordinate 6,868 downwards.
ATCAATGATACAGACTTCTGCACCACTCTTTGTAAATTCCTCAGCAATCACCTTACCAATCCCATGGGCACCACCAGTAATAACAGCTACCTTTCCTTGAAACATAACTATTACCTCCTTCCATATTGCATTCATTGTACCATTGAAAAGAAGAATATTACATAACAAATTTTATCCTTTATTATGAATATAGCAGAACTATTTTATCTCTATTTTAAAATAAGCTCTCTGCTATTCCTGTGGCTGATATTTATATAAGCTTTCTTAGTATCCACATTTTTATAAGCAGGTCTTATTATTTTATTTACATTAATTAGCTCCTCAATTCTGTGAGCACCCCACCCAGCAATTCTGGCTATGGCGAAGATTGGGGTAAACAGCTCCAGTGGAATCCCCAGCATGTCATAAACAAAGCCACTATAAAAGTCCACATTGGCGCTGACTCCCTTATATATTTTTCTTTCCTCAGCTATAATTCTAGAAGCTATTTTTTCTATATTAGCATAGAGCTTATACTCTTCCTCTAATCCCTTCTCCTCTGAAAGCTTTTCAACAAAGCCTTTGAATACCCTAGCTCTTGGATCTGATAAAGAGTAAACAGCATGTCCCATACCATATATTAAGCCAGTCCTATCAAAAGCTTCTTTATGGAGTATTTTAAGAAGATATTCTTCAATCTCCTCCTCATCCTGCCAATCCCTTACCTCACTTTTTATATCCTTAAACATCTCTCTTACCTTTATATTGGCTCCTCCATGCTTAGGACCCTTTAAAGAGCCTAAGGCTGCAGCCACAGCGGAATAGGTATCTGTTCCTGTTGAGGTTACAAGACAGGTGGTAAAGGTGGAATTATTACCTCCCCCATGCTCAGCATGAAGAATCAAAGCAAGGTCTAAAATTCTTGCCTCAAGCTTTGTATACTTACTGTCTATTCTCAGCATATGAAGAATATTCTCCGCCGTAGATAAATTCTCCAATGGCTCATGTATGAAGAAACTATTATTATCTCTTATATAATAATCATATGCTTGATAACCATAGACTGCTAGCATCGGAAACATAGCAATGAGCTGAAGGCACTGCCTCATAACATTAGGAATACCTGTATCATCTGGATTTTTATCGTAAGAATAAAGAGTCAGTACACTTCTAGCTAAGGAATTCATCATATCATTGCTAGGAGCCTTCATAATTATATCTCTCACAAAGGAATTGGGAAGTGAGCGATAGCTAGCAAGAGTCTTATTAAAGTTATCCAATTCCTCTTTTGAAGGAAGATTCCCTGTTATCAAAAGATATGTTATTTCTTCAAAGCCAAAACGATTATCCTGAATAAGCCCTTCGATAATATCCTCTATGTCATAGCCTCGGTAATAGAGCTTACCATCACAAGGAATCTCCTCACCATTTATAATCTCTTTAGCGTGGACATCAGAAATCTGAGTTAATCCCGTTAATACTCCTTTACCATTCATATCTCTTAAACCAATATATACTTTGTTCTTTTCATATAAGGTTTTATCGATTACACAATTGTTTGTACACAGCTCCGTCAATTCCTCTATCTCGTTAGTTATCCTTGAATAGTCTCTTTTAGTCATGTTTCCCTCCTTAAGCACAATAATTATATATCTCACTATGGCATAAGTTTTTCTTAACCATCTTTAGCTGAAGATTATAACTGTCACATAAAAAGCAAAGGCCATAACGCTTTGTAAAATAAAAAATGCCATTGAGAAATAAAACGGATACTTATTTCTTCCAATACCCTCTTTACTAGGCCTGTACTTTATAAGGTTTTAACTAGTAAGATATTGTTAATATTTTAACTTCAACAAGTTAACTTGTCAAACTATTTATAATATTATTACAATAAAAAAATACCCTATAGGCTAAATTTAGACCACAGGGTATTAATTTTATTCTAAAAAGGATTTATACTTCCATTTAATATAAGTACTAATGATATTAAAGCTATGAGCAGAATTACTCCCACAGCAATCCTATCCCTTGTATTATCAAAATACCTTTCTTGTTTCTCTTTTTTACCTTTAATATACACTAAAATTCCCGGAGCATATAATATTGCTGAAATAAGTAAATACATAACCCCTCCAGCATAAAGAAGCCAGATGCCATAAGCCGTTCCTAAGATACCAATGAGCTTTTCCCAGGGTAGGCTCTTTTTATCAATAAGCTCAGCTCCTTCCTTAGATAAGGTTACCTTAGCATAATATAAGGCACTGAAGAGATAGGGTATCATTATCATGCTAGCACAAAGGGTATAAAAGGCTTGATAGGTGGATTCATTAAAATATATCACAATTAAGAAAAGCTGCACTATCCCATTAGTCACAAAGAGAGAAAATACCGGTGCTCCATTTTTATTTTCCTTTGCAAAGGCCTTAGAAAATACACCAATTTTTGCTGCAGAATAAGGACAGTCTGCTGCTATTATTGTCCACCCCAAAAGAGCTCCCGCCAGCGAAAGTATCACCCCTAGATTTATAAGTGCAGCTCCCCAGGGTCCTACAGCAGCCTCCAATATCCCTGCCATGGAAGGGTTAGCAAGCTCTGCAAGCTCTGCTCTTGACATCACCCCCATGCTTAATATGGAGGTTAATAAATATATAAAAAATATACTAACAAAGCCTATAACCGTTGATTTCCCAACATCTGAAGTCTTTTTCGCCCTAGCGGATAAAACTACAGCACCTTCTACACCTATAAAGGACCATACCGTTGCAGCGGTAGTAGCTTTTACCTGTCCCAAAAATCCTAGTCCATCAGGTTCTCCCCAAAAATTATCTATGAAAATAGAAAGCTTAAAGGACCTAGCAAAGACTATTGCTAACATAAAAATAAATATAGGCAAAAGCTTACTTATAGTGGTGACAATGGAAATGATCGTAGCTTCCTTAACTCCTCTTAAAACTAAATAGTTAATGAGCCATATAACTATAGAAGCACACACTATAGATATAATATTATTACCTTCACCAAAAACAGGAAAGAAATAACCTATGGCTGCAAATAAAAGGGTAGTATAGGCTACATTACAAAAGAGAGCACTAATCCAATAACCCCAGGCAGAATTAAATCCTAAAAAATCTCCAAAGCCTTCACTGGCATAGCTATATATTCCATTTTTCAGCTCTGGCTTTATCTTGTTTAATCCAAAAAAGCACATAGTAAGAGCAAACATACCCACACCACATACTATCCATCCCACTAATACTCCTCCAGTATTAGCACCATTAGCAGCCATATCCCCTGCTAAACTAAAAATTCCTGCCCCAATAGTAGACCCAATAATAACTGCTATTAAACTAAATAGCCCTAGCTCCTTTGTTTCCACCTTACCGCCCTGATTGTTCATTTACCATCCTCCTTAAGATTACTTCTTAATCAATCTACATTTCATTCTAAGCTTGTCCACATAATATTTTTACAACCAATCTATATCTTCACAATAAGCTCGAACACATAATATTTTAATCAACTAATCTATATATTCATTTCAAACTTGTCCACTCACCCCATCTACCCCTTACCCTTATTCTAAGTTTTAAGTTCTAAATTCTAAATTTAAAATTATCCCCAAAAACTATCTATTATATATTCTATGTAAAACTCAATAACTATCAAGCTTTTTTTTCAATATCTACGAATATTTTCCTTCCATGTTTATGATTACTATAATTATTATATTCCTCTTACCCTTATTTCATCCCTTTTCTCTCTCAATTCTTCCCCCTTTACTCATTCCTTTTTTCCTTTTTCAACTCTAATTTTTACTTCTTAGATTCTACATTCTTTTTTCTTTTAACTCTTACCTTTTACTTCTTAGCTCTTAGCTCTTAGCCACTTCTCTCGTATCTTTTATTAATTCCACAAGCCTTCTAAGCCTATCTTCATCAATATTTCCATAAAAGCTATTTCCTTCTCTTACCGCAGTCCCAAAATGATAATCTGTTAACGATGAATTTCTAATTATATCTTCAATGTTATTAAAGTTTAACCCACCACCAGCCAATATTTTTATATTTCCTGAATGTCTATTCATTTCATTCAACACTTCAATATTATCTTCTATTCTTCCACTTCCACCGGAAGTCAATATATTAGTTATTTGTGGATATTTACTCAGGACCTTTACCCCTTCCACTAGATTATTAACCTCTTCAATTGCTCTGTGAAATGTGATATCTAGCTCTCCAGCAGCTTTAATAAGCCTCTCTAGCTTACTATTATCAATTTCATTGCCCTCCGTGAGCACCCCTATAACAACGCCATTGGCACCTAATTCTTTCACAAGGTGAATATCCTCAACCATTACCTTCAAATCTTCCTCACTATAAATAAAATTCTTTGAATGAGGTCTTATTATAACATTAACTGGTATTCTTACACTGCTGATCACATTTTTTATAATTCCAAAGCTAGGTGTTAAGCCTCCCTCACTAAGGGCAGAAACCAGCTCAATTCTTTCCCCTCCACAGCGCTCTATCTTAAGGGCATCCTCCACTGTTGAAGCGATTATCTCTATCATATTAAGTACCTCCTTAGAATTATACTGAAATAAACTAATTATAAACCTCTCATTAAGTACAGTAAATGTTTTTTATTACTACTGCTGAAAATGTGATAATTATGAAATCATTTGGACACCCTCCACATGGAGGGTGTCCAAATACATATGCTTATTTTATTTAAAACATTTTAAAGATAAGTATTTTTTATCTCTTAAAAAAGACGAAAAATAATAATTAATAAAAGAGCTATTATAACTGCAATATCATTATATAATCTGCTATCTCCCTTACTCCTGCTGCAGGCTGTTAAGGCTCTTCCTATAACAAGTAAAATAAGTGCAATGGAGATGAACATTTTTGAGAATAAATCAGAAAAACCTACACCAGAGACCATCACTATGGCTATTGGTACAAAAATAATTATAAGTGCACTTATGTAAAACCACTTTTTAAAGACTAATGCTTCAAGGATAAGCTTCTTGTAAAACTTCATGGTACCCCCCCTAGATTGTTAGAAAATAACGCTAATTATATGTAAATATTTTACAAGATATAATAAAGGATGTACACTAAAATTAACTGGATGTCGTATTTTGTAAGGTGGATGGCACCATAGAAGTGAGAATTCGTTCGGGGGGTATCATAATCTAGATTTTGTTTATAGCATAAAAAAACTATTTGTTAGATAGGTAGCATGCAATCTAACAAATAGTGGTATTTTAAGTAAGAAACTACCAGCTTATGATGAACTTATTTCCCTTCAGCTGTAAATTCCAGAAGCTCCATAGCTTTTTTAATATATTTGTTTTTCATTATAAGCTTCCATATGAGATCGCTCCTATAGTTTTCTATCATTATGAGACTTATGCCCTTATCTATTCCAATGACATTGTCGCTAAACCAAGTCGGTTCTACATCGAGGTTATAGGCATCCTTGAAGCCGTAAGCACCCCAGAGTCTGTCCTTGAAAGTATCATAATAATAGTTCATTGCTTCAATAGATTCCTCTGGAGTGAATACTATGGAGCCTATAGCCCCACAAGGAGGCACTGTTCCATCGGCGGTATGGGCTGTGCCACCATTATAGGAGGGTAGGGTTCCCTGGCTTCCGTCATAGCCATGAGGGGTTTCGCAGGCTGTCATACCCCAGGCATTCTTATGAAAGCTCTTTAATCCCAGCGGATTATCTATACTGTACTGCCTGTTAGCTCTGCTGGCCTTTATAGAGTTTTCAAACCAGTCTACCCCTTCTCTGTCCTTAATTCCTCTAAAATCTATAAAGCCATGAGAAAACTGATAGGGAAATATGGAACCAATAGGAGTATAAATGAAATCATAGCCTCCATAGCCGCCTTGATCTCTTCTAAAATCATAGAACATAGAAGGAGGAACTGGATGGGTAGGAGAAGCAGCCCCGAGAAAATACATCATAAACTGCTCAGCCATCATATCCCAGGCTCCAAATGGTCCTTCTTCTTTACTTACACCCATATAGAAATGATTGGTTTCAGGATTTCTATAGAATTCCCAGTTTACTCTTTTATATAGCTTCTCAAAATACTCCTCTACTTCTCCTTTAAAATATTCGCTAGCTGTCATGGCTCCCATAAGGGCTATAGCTGTATCTATAATTGAAATTTCACTGTTCCAGGCTCTTTTTCCATCCTCCATACTTACAAAATGGCAAAAGAAGCCTTCAAGCTGCTCCACGTTATAATATAAGGTTTTTAGGGTTCCAAGAGCTCTAATCTCAGCTTCTTTACGGCTTACCCAGCCTCTTTCAGCTCCAATAACAATAGCAGCAAGTCCAAAACCTACAGAAGCCACAGAGGCTACAGTTTTATGAGTCTCCGCCTTGGAGGTATTATCTCTGATAAGACCATAGCCTTTATCAGAAAAACTAACCTCCTTCCAAAAGAAATCGAAGGATTTTCTTGCTTCTAGTTCAACAATATTTACCTTATCCATTTAGCTTCCCCACCTATTTTTTATTAATTTTAAGCTCCTTCATACCTTCTTGCACAAATAAATTCTTCATAAAATAATCCCAAACGCTGTTATCCTTATAGTTGGCCAGCATAAACATAGTTATACCCTTATCTATTCCTATATAATCACTAGCAACCCAGTCCTCCTGGATATTAAAAGCGTCCTTATAGCCATATTCTCCTTTGAGTCCATCTATTCTTTCAAAAACCTTAACAGCTTCAAAGGTTTCCTCAGGAGTGAATACTATAGACCCCAAGGCCCCCGCTGGTGGTACCGTTCCATCTACCTCATGAGCTGAGTTAGATGACCCTGAAGGTGCCGCCCCTAAAAGACCATTATAACCC
>JAEXSY010000069.1 GCA_023440105.1 Bacillota bacterium | reverse complement strand
CTAATGTTCTGGCAAATGCATTTATTTCTAAATTGCTTAAATCCTCTATATCCTTTTTTATCTCAGGAGAAACCTCTTCAAAAATTTTATTTCTAGTTTCTTTTGCATCTAGACTTTCTAATAAGTTTTCTGTAATTACTTTATCCTCTTCTTCCTTTTGTATAATTCCAAGTCTTAACTCCTGTTCCTTAATAAATGCCTTAAGAGCCTCTAGCTCTTCTATAGAAATATCATTATTGCTCTTAGAGGAGGCTATATTAACCTTTCTAAATACCACTTCACTAAATTCTTCATTAGAGATATCCTGAGCTTCAGTAGTTTCATTCTTTAAATCCTCAAAGCACTCCGTAGGCTCTTCAGCTTTTAATAAGGCTCTCTTTTCATCTTCTTTCACCTCTTGAGGAATTAGGGTTTCTGAGGCTCTATTGTCCTCTTCCTTTGGAGGGCTTATAGGTTCTGAAGGTACGGCGTTCTGCTCCTCTTGAGGAATTAGGACTTCTGAAGGTATAGAGCTCTGCTCCTCTTGAGGAATTAGGATTTCTGAGGCTTTATTCTCCTCTTCCCTTGGAGGGCTTAGAGGTTCTGAAGGTACGGCGTTCTGCTCCTCTTGAGGAATTAGAATTTCTGAAGGTATAGAGCTCTGCTCCTCTTTGGGGATTAGCATTTCTGAAGCTCTATTCTCCTCCTCCATTGAAGGGCTTATAGACGCCGAAGCTAGGGTGCTCTGCACCTCTTGAGGCATTACAGTCTCAGAAGGTAAAGAGTCCTTCTCTGAGGACATAGTAGCTTTTACTAAAGGAAATTCAGACCACTCCTTAGGTTCCTTCTCGCCATTCATATATCCCTTCATTATTACCCTTATCTTATCATCTCTTAAAATAATTATTGCAGCCCCTGATATAGTGTTCATCGGAATTCCTGTGCCAGCTATATTATTTATATCATAATCGCAACTAACCTCTGCTCTTCCCTGTTCATTTATGTTCAATGGGCCTAAGCTTATATTTTTGTTAACACCCTTTTTGCCGCATATTAGCAGCATATAATAATTATCCTTTTTCAGGTTCTGTGCATAGAAAGAAATCCTACAGCTGTCATTCTTCCCCTCAATCTTAGTATAGGCTGAGATAGGCTTATCTGAAGCTATTGAATAACCTTTTTCTGCTTCCTGTAATATTAAAAAGCTTCTATACAGTCTGCTATGTGCCAAGTTGTAGTCCCTCCGCATTTATTTATTCCCTATAGTATATGAAGCACCCCTAAAAAATAGACTGTTTTGTGTATAAATAGAAAAACCCATACACTCAAGGTGTTAGGGCTTTTTGACTATTCAATATTAAGTTTAATTACTTCTTTTAAATTTTTGAGCTTTATGTATGCAAGCTTCTCCTCTTCAGTAGTAGGATTTATAATATCTGGTATGAGTATGCATTTTATTTCTGCAGCCTTTGCTGCCCTTAAGCCATTAATAGAATCCTCTAAAACCACAGCTTCAGATTTATCCACCCCCATAAGCTCGCAGGCCTTTAAAAATATATCTGGCGCTGGCTTTCCATTTTTCACATCATCACCACAGATGATTTTATGAAATCTATTCTTAATTCCTGCCTTGGCTAATAACCACTCTGCTTGTTCTCTATATCTAGAGGTTGCAACGACTCTTAAAATGTTGTTTCTCTCTAGAAAGTCTAACAGCTCAAGGAGTCCCTCCTTTACCGCTATCCCCTCAATCTCAATCCTGGAAAACATAGACTCTCTTGCAGTTCTAAAAAAGGTATCTAAAGGAAACTCAGTTCCAAGCGCCTCTCTAAAAATCCGTTTCTCCTGTTCATCAGTTACTCCTAAAGTACTCATAAGTAATTCCCCGGAAATATTGTAATTATTTTCATTAGCTACATTTAAAGCAGCCTCAAAAAACAACTTTTCTGTATCCAGTAACAATCCATCCATATCAAATATGGCCAGCTTTTTGTTTTTCATACCATCCCCCCCTATACATTACTTCATTATTGAATATATGCTATTAGCTAAAGCAGCAAATTCTTCTATGGATAAGGTTTCGCCTCTTCTCCTGCTATCTATGTTAACTTCCTTAAAAGCCTCATCTAAAGCTTCTTTAGACAATCCCACATTCTTCAAAGCATTAGAAAGAGTCTTTCTTCTCATATTAAAGGAATCTCTTATAACCTTGAAAAAAGTATTTTCATCCTTTACTTCAACTCTAGGCTTTGGAAGCTTTTGAAGCTTAATTACGATTGAATCAACCTTAGGTCTAGGAATAAAGCTTCCTGGTGAAACCCTCCTAATGATTTTTGTATCACAATAATACTGGACTAATAAAGAAAGTGCACCATAATCCTTATTGCCTGGGGAAGCATTTATTCTCTCAGCTACTTCCTTTTGGATCATTATTGTTAAGGACTCAAAGTTCACCCCTCCTTTAAGGAGTTTAGCAATTATTGGAGTTGTATCATAGTAAGGTAGATTAGCTACAACCTTTACCTTTTCTCCTTCATTAGTAAGCTCTTTTAAATCCACC
>JAEXSY010000459.1 GCA_023440105.1 Bacillota bacterium | reverse complement strand
ATATTCTCTTTGGAGCCATAACTCCTGAAGTTAAAGTACAAGCTAATATATATTTATTGATAGTTGCTTCATCAATACCCTTTATAGCCCTTTATAATGGAGGGGCAGCTATTTTTCGTGCTATGAGCAATTCAAAAATAACCATGTATACCTCCATTGTCATGAATTTAGTTAATGTTGCGGGAAATGCACTGCTTATATATGGCTTCAAGATGGGAGTTGCAGGTGCTGCGATACCTACTCTTTTATCCAGGATCATAGGGGCTGTTATAATAATATATCTTTTGAGAAGGCAGAGCCTTCCAGTGCATTTGAGAAAAGGTATTACGCTTAGTATGGATTTTCATCTTATAAAAAAGATATTGTTTATTGGCATACCCAGTGGCCTTGAAAATAGCATGTTTCAGCTGGGAAAAATATTAGTGCTCAGCTTAGTGGCTAGCTTTGGTACAGCTTCTATAGCTGCTAATGCAGTATCTGGAACCATGGGGTCATATCAGATATTGCCTGGAGCTGCTATAGGACTAGCTTTAGTTACTGTAGTATCCAGAGCCGTGGGAGCAGGTGATTATAAGCAGGTTAGATATTATACTAAAAAGCTTATGATGATAGCTTATGGAGCAATGTTTATTGTAAATATATTATTCATATTGGCTTTACCTATTATAGTGAAAATTTATAATTTATCTGATGTAACAGCAGAGCTTACAAAGGATATTTTAATCTATAGCTCTATCTGCAGTGCTGTTATTTGGCCAATGGCATTTACACTACCTAATGTCTTAAGAGCTGCTAGTGATGTTAGATATAGCATGGTTGTATCTATAGTATCTATGTGGACCTTTAGAATAGGGTTAAGCTATGTGTTAGGAAAATATATGGATATGGGTGTATTTGGAGTATGGGTTGCTATGACAGTGGACTGGGTATTTAGAAGTATATTCTTTATTATGAGATATAAAAGTAATAAGTGGCAGAATATCAGGCTTTAGCTAAATTAAGGAAGAATATAATTTTAATGAATTTTTTAAGGAGGGAATTAAATGAAGGAAAATAAAAGATTATTCGGTAGACTGACTACAGGAGAAGAGGTTTATATTTATACCCTCTCTAATTCAAGAGGAATGGAAGTGGATATTTTAGATTTTGGAGGAATACTAGTTTCTATTAGAATACCAGATAAAGATGGAAGGATAAGAGACGTTGTCTTAGGTTATGATACTTTAGAGGAATATGAGGATAATCCGGGATTTTTTGGCGCTATAGTTGGTAGACATGCTAATAGAATAGCAGGAGCGTCCTTTAGCCTGGGAGATACAACCTATTACTTGGATAAAAATGAAGGAAATAATCAGCTTCATGGAGGTAAATATGGACTTCATAAAGTACTGTGGGAAGCAGAACTACTTAAAGAGGAAGAAGGAGAAGCTCTGTTACTAACTCATTATAGTGAGGAAAAGCCTAATAGCTTCCCTGGAAATGTATCCCTAACTGTAAAATATATCTTAACAGAGGATAATAAGCTGAGGATTGAATATTTGGGAGAAAGTGATAAGGATACAATACTGAATTTAACAAATCACAGCTATTTCAACCTATCGGGCCACGATTCCGGTGATATTCTAAGTCATGAGCTTTATATAAATAGTAAGTCATTTACACCTGTTAATTCAGAGATGATACCTTATGGGAGAATAGAAGGGGTTAAGGGAACACCCATGGATTTTACAACCTTTAAGCCTATAGGGAAGGATATTAAATCAGATTATAGGCAGGTGGCTGAAGCCTCAGGTTATGATCATAATTGGGTTTTAGATACCAAAGGAAGCCTTGAAGAAATTAGTGCGGATTTAAGGGATAAAAATAGCGGTATAGGACTCAGAGTCTATACTACAAAGCCAGGCATACAGATATATACTACTAACAGCATAAATGAACCGACCCTGGGAAAGGGAGAAGTCAATTACCACAGCTATCAAGGAATCTGCCTTGAAACACAATACTTTCCCAACTCTATTAATGAAGAAAACTTTCCTTCACCAATCTTAAAAGCAGGGGATAAATATATTCATACTACAATTTTTCAGTTCTATAATATATAATAGTTATTCTAGCTATAAAAATTAACTGAATAAGTTTTTATAAGTTTTTACTCACAGGATTCACGGCTACTTTAAAGCTGTGGATCCTATTTTATTTTTGGAATTAATTTATTCATCTGTATCAAAGTTATATACGGCTATTTATTGTAATATTCTATAGATTCTGAAAATGTATAAAAAAATAACAAAAAAAGATAAATAAAATATATTTTTAACATTGACAATGAATAATCTTTATAATACAATAAGCATATCAAGTTAATAATTATTATTAGTTAATAATAAATTTAAATAGATATTAATAGGGGGTTATTCATATGTCATTAATAGGTAAGGAAATAAAGGAATTTAAGGTTCAGGCTTTTCATGAAGGAGCTTTCAAAGAAGTATCTAAAGAAAACGTATTAGGTAAGTGGTCTGTATTCTTCTTTTATCCAGCAGATTTTACCTTTGTATGTCCTACAGAGCTTGAGGATTTAGCTGAAAAGTATTCAGAGTTCAAGGCAATTGGTTGCGAAATATATTCAGTATCTACTGATTCTCATTTTGTTCATAAGGCATGGCATGATGTATCGAAGGCGATAAAGAAGATTAAGTATCCTATGCTAGCTGATCCTACTCATGCTATTTCAAGAGACTTTGAAGTGCTTATAGAGGAAGATGGTATGGCTGAAAGAGGAACCTTTGTAGTTAACCCAGAAGGAAAGATTGTTTCTTATGAAGTTACTGCAGGGAATGTAGGAAGGAATGCAGATGAGCTTCTTAGAAAGGTTCAAGCAGCTCAATTTGTTGCAGAGCATGGAGATGAGGTTTGCCCAGCTAACTGGAAGCCAGGTCAGGAAACCTTGAAGCCAAGTCTTGATTTAGTTGGTTTAATATAATAATCTAAGTTTACAACTCATTTAGTTAATGAGCTGTATTATAGGAGGAGCAATTTATGGATCAGTTATATGATGTCATAATAGTAGGTGGAGGTCCTGCGGGACTATCTGCTGCTCTTTATGGAGCAAGAGCTAAACAATCGGTTTTAGTCATAGAGAGGGAAAATATCGGAGGACAGATAACTATAACAGAAGAGGTAGTAAACTATCCAGGAGTGGCTTCTGGAAGTGGAAAAGAAATTACAGAAGTTATGAGGCAGCAGGCCATGAGCTTTGGGGCTACTTTCCTTTCTGCTGAGGTAAAGGAGTTAGACCTTCAGGGAGATTACAAAAAAGTCATTACCTCTAAAGGGGAACTAAAAGCTTTATCCGTGATAATAGCTACAGGAGCAAGTCCAAGAAAGCTTGGCTTCCCTGGTGAAAAGGAGTTCCAGGGAAGAGGTGTTGCTAACTGTGCTACCTGTGATGGTGAGTTCTTTACAGGAATGGATGTATTCGTTGTAGGAGCTGGTTTTGCAGCTGCCGAAGAGGCTATGTTCCTTACGAGATTTGCAAAAAGAGTACGTATTATAGCTAGAGAGCCTGAATTTACCTGTGCAAAATCCATTGGAGATAAGGTGAAGGCTCATGATGGAATAGATATTTTCTTCAATACAGAGGTTGAGGAAATTGGTGGTAATAATAAGCTTGAATATGCTAGATTTTTTAATAATGTAACTGGGGAAAAGTGGGAGTACAGACCAGAGAGTCCAGGTGAAACCTTTGGAGTATTTGTCTTCGCAGGTTATGTACCTTCCACTGAGCTGGTAAAAGGAAAGGTTCAGTTAGATGAGTTTGGTTATATAATAACCGATAAAAATCAGATGACAGATATTCCTGGAGTTTACGCTGCTGGAGATGTCTGTGTTAAAAATCTTAGACAGGTAGTTACGGCAGTAGCTGATGGGGCTATCGCAGCTACCGACTTAGAGAAATATATAGCAGATAAGTATCAGGAATTAAATCTTCAAAGACAGGAAAAGCTGGAGAAGCCTGTAGAAACTGCTTCTAAGATAACAGAAAACATAGCAGAAGTAGAATATGGAGCAGAGCAGTCTTCTGGGACCTTTATAACTGCTGAGATGGCAGTACAGCTTAAGCCAATATTCACAAAGCTTGATAAAAAGCTGAAGCTTGTAGCACTTTTAGATGATAGAGGAATATCAGAAGAGCTTAAGGTGTTTTTGAAGGAACTCTCTCCTTTAACTGATATGATATCCTATGATGTTCATTCTGTGACTTCACCAGAGGCAGAAGAGTTCAAGAAGTATACTGATAGCTACCCAGCCCTGATGTTTTTCAATGAGGATGATGATTATCTGGGTATTCAGTATCATGGAGTTCCCGGTGGACATGAGTTTAATTCCTTTGTTATAGCTTTATATAATGCAGCAGGACCTGGACAACCTTTAGATAAATTTACCTTAGATAAAATAAAAGGACTGGATAAGAAAATCAATATGAAGGTCTTCGTTTCTTTAGCATGTACTATGTGCCCAGAGGTAGTTATGGGCTCTCAAAGAATTGCACTAGAGAATCAGGAGATTGAAGCAGAGATGTATGATTTGGCTCATTATCCTCACTATAAAGAAAAGTACAGTATTATGAGTGTTCCCTGCATTGTAATTAATGATAAAGAAATTGCCTTTGGTAAAAAGAACACCGATCAAATCTTAGAGCTTATAGAAAGTGCTTAAACTAATCTAAAAACATTTCCTAAGTGGAATTTTTTTAAAGCTTATAGATGTATAAAAACCTTGGATTTTTAGTCCAAGGTTTTTTCGCAGTTAAAAGGATGAAGAACAGTTTACAATAGTAGACAATATTGTTAAAATATATATGGTAAATTTTTATCAATATATTATAGGGGATGAAGCTTATGTACATAAAGAAACTAACTTCACTATTCATGGCAGGAATGCTGCTGATTTCAGCTGTGGGGTGCAGTGGAGGAAAGAAAGAAACAGTAGAAAAGAAACCAATGACACTTAAGGTAGGAGTTATGCCTGCGGTGGACTCTGCTCCAATATTATTAGCAGAAAAGAAGGGATATTTCAGTGATCTAGGTTTAAATATTGATGTTCAGGTATATACCAATGCAATGAATAGACAGAGTGCTCTTCAAAGCGGCGAATTAGATGGAGCAATGACTGATGTTATAGCACTGGTTAATAATGTTGAGAATGGTTTCGATATAAAAGTAACAACTAGTACTGATGGGGCCTTTCCTTTTTTAGTAAACCCTAATTATGAGGAAGCTAAAGAAGTAAAGGTGGGGATGATGGAGATAAGTGTATCAAATTACCTTGCCGATAAATCACTAAAGGATTATAAGGTAGAAAAGGTCTATATCAATGAAATTCCCGCAAGAATGGAAATGGTAGGTGCAGGTAACCTGGATATGGCTGTAATTCCTGAGCCTGTTGCCTCTAATGGAGAGCTAAACGGGCTTAAGAAGATAATAATAGAAAATAATGATGAGTTTTCTCCTGATGTCATGGTATTCACTGGTTCTACCATTAAAAATAAGAGTAAAGAGCTGAAAGCTTTCCATAAAGCTTATAATAAAGCAGTAGAAGAAATAAATAAGGATGATAAGGAAGCAAGGGAGATATTGATTTCGAAGCTGGAGTTAAAGGAAGAAATAAAGGATAATATCCTCATACCAGAATACAATAAAGCCAGAGTTCCTGATAAAGCTTATTTTGAAGGGATAATGAAATGGAATAAAGAGGTCTTAGGAAAAGAGATTAATCTAAAATATGAAGAGCTAGTGGATGGAAGCTTTGTTAATGATTAATTTAAAAGACCTGAAAGTAAATTATGGTGCAAATGAAGTGTTAAACAATATAGATCTAGAGGTTCCGAAGAACACTACCTGCGCCATTATAGGTTCCTCGGGGTGCGGGAAGACAACCCTGCTCTATACTATAGCTGGTCTTATAAGTCCAACAGGAGGAAGAGCTGAAATTAATGGAGAGGTCATAAAGGGGATAAGAAAGGATACAGGTCTCATTCTCCAAAGCTATGGGCTTCTACCCTGGAAGAATGTATGGGATAATGTGATATTTCCTTTAAAAGCAAGGGGAGAAAAGAAAGAAGCTGTAGGAAGGATTGGAGAGGCAATCCTTCAGGAGCTTGATATATTAAAATATCGTTATAAGTATCCTGAAGAGCTCAGCGGTGGGGAAAGACAGAGAGTGGCTATAGGCAGAACCTTAGCTCTTAAACCTGATCTACTTCTCATCGATGAGGCAACCTCTGCCCTGGACGCTATAACTAAGGAAAGGCTTCAGGACATGCTCTTAAAGATTTACCAGGAAAGAGAGCTTACTTTAGTTATGGTTACCCATAATATTGAAGAGGCTGTTTTTCTAGGACAAAGGATTGTGGTTATAGATAAAGGCAGTATTAAAGAAATTATAGACAATCCATACTTTGGGGATAAGGATATCAGAGGAAAAGAGGAGTTTTATACCATGTGTCTTAAGGTTAGAGGGGTACTTAATGGATAAATTAAGAAGGTATACATTTATTAATAAGGCATATCCCTTTTGTGCCTTAGTTTTTCTGTGGTATATGCTTCATATTATAGTTGATTCTCCTGCTATACCTTCTCCCTTTGATGCCTTTAAAAACTTTATAGTCATACTTCCTAGAACCCTATTACCTCATATAGGAGTAAGTTTTATAAGGGTTATATCAGCCATTTTTATATCTCTTGTAATAGGTGGGGGTATAGGGGTTTTTATAGGTATGAATAAAAAAGCAGATGCTTTGCTAAGTCCAATAATATATGTTTTTTATCCACTTCCTAAGATAGCTTTTATGCCCATTCTAATGATCCTCTTTGGAATTGGAGAAAAACCTAAGATTTTATTGATTATTTTTATTATAATATTCCAGTTTATACTGGCAGCCAGAGATGGTATTAAGGACATACCCAAGGAAATATTTTTGTCTGTATACTCTTTAGGCTTAGGTAGACTGCATGTATATAGGCATCTAGTTATTCCTGGGATATTATCAAAGCTTATTACTGCCACGAGGAATACCATAGGAATCAGTATATCGGTTTTATTTTTTAGCGAAAATTTTGCCACCAGCTACGGCATTGGATATTATATTATGAACAGCTGGTC
>JAEXSY010000191.1 GCA_023440105.1 Bacillota bacterium | reverse complement strand
AATATATCTTTTTTGTCCTTTAATGACAAACTAAATTGCTCTCTTTTAAAGCCTATGGCATTAACACCCTTCTCAGCTCTGATAATTCCACCTCTTATTACCTGAGTTTTTATAACTTGTCCCTCTTCACTGCTGCTGAGGCAGGAGAACTCCATGGTCCTATCCTTAATTAAAATAGCTTTTACATTGCTAAAATTAAATTTGTTCTGAGGTGAACTGATAGGGATTATATTGAATTCCTCTGCAATAGCTCTATTGGATACATAATATCCTTCTGTTGAAAAATATATTTCCTGTCCCTTAGACGCAAGAAATTCCTTAGAAAATCTACTGGAGATTCTAAGCTTACTCCCCTGTAAATCCTGTATAATATTAACCTCAGGATATTTTTTTTTAAGAAATTCCATCTGCTCTCTAGTGTAAGAATAGTTTTCTTCTTTTATGTGAGCAAAGTTAAATCTTGCTGAGGTCATCCCACCTTCTGCTAACATAGCTAAATCTTCTTTTCTTCTAATATTAGGACCAATTGAACATATAACTTCCATAATTCTTCACCTATTTATCAATAATTCACTTTTTTAAGAGTGTTATTAATTATATGTATGAAGATATGTAAATTATTATGTTTTTGCAAATTAATCCCTATTATTCTTCTATTAAATGTTAGTTTTTCTTAATCTACGCTCTCCAAATATTCTGCTATAAGAAGTTCTACCATTCTTCCATAGCTCTTCACTCCATCCTCCTGCCTATTTCCCTTTAAATAGCTGTCATTAATATTACTTGAAATTTCTTCAGCCTTCCCCTGATACTTGTCCCAGAAGTCTCCATTATATTTCATATCCCTTAATAATCCCTGAGAATATTTATCACGGAGCTCAAAATAACCTTCTTGATCTTCCTTATAAAGAGCATTCATTGAATAAATAAGAGCCAGAAATACACCAGAATATTGAATATCCTCTTCTTCACTGGAGATACATACTAAATAAGCTATAAAGTTAGCCTCATCCTCCCTGGCAAAGCCTCTTTGATGAGCCATCTCATGAGCTGCAGTTGAAGCCCACATAAAGGAAGGGATATTGTAATTTACATTTGCTTCACCGGTATAAGGCATGTATATCCCTGTGATTCCTGTATAACTCATTAATGGAGAAATTATTATGGCTTTAGCCTTCCCATAGTTTCCTGATAAAACCTTATAGTTATCCTCTACTCCCCTATAGGAGTCCTGAAGGCGGGAGAATACCTCTCTATATCCACCAGGCACTACTGTTACCCCTTTTCCATCCTCTATCTGTTCCTCACGAAGAACATTTGCCCTTTCTATTAAGCTATCACAGAGATTATAAAGGTCCTTACTAGTAAAACTTTTAGCTTCATACCCAAGGATATCCCTTAAGGGTTGTCTTTGATAATTAAAGCCCCAGAGGACCATAAATAATATATATAAAATAGATAGGTAGCACAGAAGATTAAGGAAGCTATCAATAAAATTCTTTTTAAATATTCCTGAAACCGCCCTTCCAATAAGCAAGATAAGAAAAATAAGCAGTGAATAAAATAATATTTCAGCTACGGAAAAGGGAAGCCAGCCAGTTATGAAGTTTAATGTCTCTCTAATAAATTTATTAAGAGTGGTAGAATAATATTTTTCTACCACTTGTGGGTAGCCTTCTAGAATAACATTTAAAAAATATATCAATGGCGCCAGCGCTATGATTATAACCTTTACTCTTTTTTCTTTTCTCATATATATCTCCTCACACACTCAGTGTTTCATTGTTTATAATAATATTACTTTTATGCTTATTATTTGACAAGGTATAATTATGGTATAATTAGCTAAATATACTCAAAGGAGGGTTACTTATGTGCGGAAGATTTCAGCTGGAGTTCTCCATAGAAGAGATGGATAGATACTATAGCCTCATAGGTGTTTTAGATGATAAAATGGGACAGTCTTCATCTAGCAAGCTAAGCCCTACAGACCTCCAGGAGGTAAAGGGTGTTAGATATCCTTCTAATCCTTCTTTAATAATCAAGGAGGATAGCCTTGGTATACTTCCCTGGGGCTTTCCCTTTAATAATAAGCTTATAATAAATGCCCGGGGAGAAACACTATTTGAGAAAAGAATGTATAGTACCGTGGCCTTAACTCAGCGATGCCTTATCCCTGCAAGCTGCTTTTTCGAGTGGAAGGATAAGATAAAGTATAATATAGCTCCACAAAAAGGACGCTTATTTTCAATGGCAGGAATATATAAAAGTTTTTTAAATGATGACGGCAGCCTTGAGGAAAGGTATGTTATAATTACAACCTCAGCCAATGAGGAAATGTCAAAGATACATAACAGAATGCCAGTAATCATACCAGAGAACATGGAAAAGACTTATTTAAGCTCTAGAACCCCTCAGGAGGAAATCATAGATTTATTAGTTCCTTACAGCAAAGAGCTATCTATAATCTCCAAGGAGCCTCCAGTGCAGCAGTTGAGTTTATTCTAGCTTCTATTGAATTAAAATGAATCCCCCATTTGTATATCTGCATTATTTGCAATAACAAATGGGGGATTTTTATATTTTATCTGCTAAATTCTTTTTCCTTAGTTTCTTCTAGATATTCATCATAGCTGCATTTCTTATCTACTATACCTTCTGGGTTAAGCTCAATAATTCTATTTGCTATGGTCTGAATAAATTGATGGTCATGACTTGTAAAGAGTACTATGCTCTTAAAGTCTATTAGGCCATTATTAACAGCTGTAATGGATTCAAGATCCAGATGGTTGGTAGGCTGATCTAAAATCAACACATTAGCAGAGCTTAGCATCATTCTAGAAAGCATACATCTAACCTTTTCTCCTCCTGATAATACCTTAGCCTCCTTGAGAGCTTCCTCTCCAGAGAAAAGCATTCTTCCTAAGAAGCCTCTAAGATAGGTTTCTGTCTGGTCCACAGAATACTGTCTTAGCCAATCTACAAGATTAAGGTCGCAGCCTTCAAAGAACTCAGCGTTATCCTTAGGGAAGTATGACTGAGATGTAGTTATTCCCCACTTAAAGCTTCCTTCATCGGGCTCTATTTCTCCCATGAGTATCTGGAATAGAGTAGTAACAGCAATATCACTACCAACGAAGGCAATCTTGTCCTCTCTATCAACTCTGAAGGTTACATTATTAAGCACCTTTACACCATCGATGGTCTTGGAAAGTCCTTCTACATATAAAACATCATTGCCTACCTCTCTCTCAGGCTTAAAGCCTACAAAGGGATATTTTCTGCTGGAGGGCTGTATATCATCTAGGGTTATCTTGTCTAAAAGCTTCTTTCTAGAGGTAGCCTGCTTAGATTTAGAGGCATTAGCACTAAATCTTGCGATAAAGTTTTGAAGGTCCTTAATCTTTTCTTCCTTCTTCTTGTTTTGATCCTTCATCATCTGAAGAGCAAGCTGACTGGATTCATACCAGAAGTCATAGTTACCTACATATAGCTTGATCTTTCCAAAGTCTACATCACAGATATGAGTACAGATCATATTTAAAAAGTGTCTATCATGGGATACTACTATAACTGTCCCTGGAAAATCTGCTAAGAAGTTTTCCAGCCAGGTGATAGAGTTAACATCCAGGTTATTAGTAGGCTCATCCAGTATAAGTACACCAGGATTTCCAAATAGGGTCTGAGCTAGGAGAACCTTAACCTTATCCTTACCTTCTAGCTCTGCCATCTTCTTATAATGGTCTTCTGTTCCAATTCCTAAGCCCTGTAAAAGTGAAGAAGCTTCTGACTCTGCTTCCCACCCATTGAGCTCAGCAAATTCAGCTTCCAGTTCAGCAGCCCTCATTCCATCCTCATCAGAAAAGTCTGTCTTAGCATAAAGCTCATCCTTCTCCTTCATGATGGTGAAGAGTCTTTCATTACCCATGATTACTGTGGTTAATACCTCACAATCATCATATTGGAAGTGATCCTGCTTCAGCACAGACATTCTTGTGTTAGGAGCTAAGGATACGTCTCCAGTGTTTGCCTCAACTTCACCGGATAAAATTTTCAAAAAGGTGGATTTTCCTGTTCCATTAGCACCTATGATTCCATAGCAATTACCTGGGGTGAATTTTAAATTTACATCCTCAAAAAGCTTTTTACCGCCATATCTGAGGCTTACATTATTAACTGTTATCATTAATTATATTACCTTCCTTTGTTATATATATTCTATTTGAAATTCTTGTCTAATTTTAAAAAAGCTGTGTATACGCACACAGCTTTTAATTATAACATAAGTTATTAATTTTAAAAAGCCATTAAGTGAATTGAAAGATTAAAATATCTCTTTCAAAAGCTCCTTAGCCTTATGTTCCAGCTCTTCTAAAGTTCCATTATTATCCACAACATAATCAGCTTTAGCCACAATTTCTCTCACATTTTTTTCTGTGTTGTGGTTTGGATCGGATTTTTCTGCTACTTCCTGTCCATCTCGGATAATCAATCTTTCCATCCTCTTCTCTAAGTCAGTAACTATACCTACTACCACAAAGCCTATTTCTCTCCAATAATCATAATCGGCGAAGGTTCTACCTCCAACTATCATAGGTACGTATTCTTCATTGACCTTTCTAAGATTATTCCTTATATCATCCTGTTTATTCTCTAGAGTAATTACCTTCAGCTCCTTACCCTTACAGTTTTCAAAGATTTTGCTGAGAGCAAAATAATTAAGTATATTTATGTCTATTTCTCTAAGCTTATCTGCTGCCTGTTGATAAAAGCCTCTCTCATTTTCCTTCCATTCAGGTGTCACCTTTAGAATTGGCTTTAAGGAACGTATTAAATCTCCTAAACCATACTTTTTGATCTCTGGCTTTAATTCTATCAGGATATCCGCAAGAGTATCCTTTCCCGCTCCCATCTCTCCAAAGATTATTATTCCATTATATTTATCCATCAATACACCTCCAAATTTTTGTGCAAAAATTATATTCTAAAAAGCTAACATTATTTTCTGGCTATAATATGTAGATGCTCTGTGGCATCTCTATATTGGGGAAGCTCACAATTTTCTGCAGCAAAGGCTACAAAATCTCTATAAATTAACGGCTGTTCCCTATTCAAAGCTATCAGCTGAGGTCTCAGAGTAGCTAGAAAGCTTTCTGCTCCACCATAGCTTACTAGCTTGAGGCCAGACTCTTCTACTTCCTTTAATGCAACGGGTGGTGTAGTAAAGTACGCCTCTGTAAAGCTTTCTTCTAGTAACTCTTTACCTCATCCATTCTAGTTCTCCTTTATAAGCCCATAATTTTTTACTGCAATATTTCATCTATTCTTTAAAGCTTAAGGTTGTTATAAGCCCCTCATGAGCAAGAGTTGTTTCATAAAACACTTCCGTAGCATTATTTATATACTCCTCTGGGTTTACCATAGCCGGAGAAAAGTGAGTAATAATTAATTTATCAACAGAACTATTTCTCGCCATTTCTGCCGCTTCCCTAAAGGTCATGTGCCTATTCTTTAAGGCTTTTTCTATATCTTCATCATTGCCATAGGTTCCTTCACAGATTAAAAGGTCTGAATTCTCTATGAAGGCTTCTATATTTACATGAGGCCTGGTATCTGTAATATAGCTTATTTTAAGCCCCTTCCTATCCCTACCTAAAACCATGGATGGCTCATAGCTTTTACCCTCATATTCTATGTACTCTCCCTCTTGAAGCCTATTCCATAGAATTTTTGGAACGTTATTTGCCTCGGCTTTTTCCACCTGAAATCTAGCTCCTCTTTTTATATAAAAGCTATAGCCCAGGCAGGGTGCAGAATGTAATAGGCCTATTGTACTAATAACGATATCTGCTGTTTTCTTCTTTTTAGCTTCTCTTCTGCTTAAGGGGGATAATATCCCATCCTGTATATTAAATAAGGTAGGCTCTATAGGGTCTTCAAGTATATTAATCTTATATGGAAGATAAGGCAGCAGAACCCTGAAGGCTTCTAAGGCTTCCTTAATACCTCGAGGACCTATAATAGTAATAGGTTCCGCTCTATCACTGTTACCTATGGTAGATAAAAGTCCTGGGAGCCCAAAAATATGGTCTCCATGACAGTGGGATATAACTATCACATCTATCGCCTTAAACCCAGTAGAATTATGC
>JAEXSY010000182.1 GCA_023440105.1 Bacillota bacterium | reverse complement strand
CTCCAATACAATACGCTGACTAGCTCTCGCAACCTTTGGATCAGCCACTGGAATTGCAGAAATAAGACTTCTTGTATATGGATGCATACTATCGAAACAAAGTTCATAGCTGTCTGCCAGCTCCACCAGTTTTCCAAGATACATAACACCGATTCTGTCAGAAATATGTTTTACAACTGACAAGTCATGTGCAATAAACAGATAAGTAAGCCCCATAGATTCCTGCAAATCTTCAAACATGTTGACAACTTGCGCCTGAATGGATACATCCAATGCGGAAATTGGTTCATCACAGACGATAAATTCTGGATTCACTGCAAGTGCACGAGCAATACCGACACGCTGACGCTGTCCACCAGAAAATTCATGTGGATAACGGTTCGCATGTTCTGAATTCAAGCCTACTTTTTCAAGCAGATTGATAATTTGTCTATAACGATCTTCCTTATCCTTAGCCAGTTTATGAATATCAATCGCCTCACCGATAATATCACCTACTGTCATACGCGGATCAAGACTTGCATATGGATCCTGGAATACAATCTGCATTTTTCGGCGGTAAGGAAGCATATTCACTTTTACCTTCCGGCTCTTTGTGCCATCCTCATTCACAAGACCACTGTCATAAATCACTTCTCCGTCATAGGTAATACGACCTGATGTCGGTTCATAGAGGCGAAGTAAGCTTCTTCCAGTTGTTGTCTTACCGCATCCTGACTCTCCTACAAGTCCTAATGTTTCTCCTTTTTTAATAGTGAAAGAAACATCATCTACTGCTTTGACATATTTTTTATTCTTCCCTACACCACCTGCTGGGAAATACTGCTTCAGGTGTTCTACTTTTAATAATTCATCACTCATTTGCAGTCCTCCCTTCCAGTTCTGCTTTTTGATTCAGCCAACAATATGTATAATGTACACCGTCAAATTCTGTCTTTGGCGGCATCTCTCTCAGACAAATCTTCATACAAGAATCACAACGTGATGCGAATTTACATCCCTTCGGTGGATTGAGCATATCCACGGGAGTTCCTTCGATCGGAATCAGCCTCTCATGCTCCTTTGCATCCATTCTCGGAATGCTGCGGATCAAGCCCTTTGTATATTCATGCTTAGGATTGTAGAAAATGTCATCTGTTGTACCATATTCTACAATGTTACCTGCATACATAACTGCAATCCTATCACATATACTTGCCACAATACCAAGGTCATGAGTAATCATTATGATTGCCATGCCAAGTTTATCTTTCAATTCCATCATAAGTTCAAGAATCTGTGCCTGAATTGTAACATCAAGTGCAGTGGTTGGCTCATCTGCGATAAGGAGCTTCGGCTCACAGGCAAGTGCGATGGCAATCATGATACGCTGACGCATACCACCGGAAAGTTCATGGGGATACTGTTTCAATCTCTTCTCCGGCTCATTGATGCCAACGAGCTCCAGAAGTTCCTTGGAGCGAGCCTTCACCTCACTTTTTGTCTTATTCGTATGAAGACGAATTACCTCTTCAATCTGATTTCCAATGGTGTACACTGGATTCAAGCTTGTCATTGGGTCCTGAAAAATAATAGAAACTTCATTACCACGCATCTTCCGCATCTCTTTTTCTGTCATATCATTGATATAATGTCCGTTAAACTTCAAAGAGCCACCAATCAATTTACCCGGATAAGCAGTGAGACCCATCAGACTGTATGCTGTTACGGATTTACCAGAACCGCTTTCACCAACAATCCCAAGTACCTCTCCCTCTTCCAGATGGATAGACACCCCGTTGAGTGCCTTTACTTCTCCTGCCGGAGTAAAGAAAGAGAGACGTTCATCCTGTATATCTACTAAATATTCACTCATAATACGTATCCTTTCTCTAATTCTTTAATTTCGGATCAAATGCATCGCGCAGACCATCTCCGAACAGGTTAAAGCTCAAAATAATCAAACTGATCAGTACTGATGGAATCAGAAGCAGATGTGGATAAGTGTTAATTCCATTAATAGCATCGCCAGCTAGTGACCCAAGTGACGGTAACGGTACTGCAACTCCAAGTCCAAGGAAAGAAAGAAAGCTTTCTGTAAAAATAGAAGATGGAATCTGCAAGGTTGTCATAACAATCAACGTACCGATGCAGTTTGTAAGCAAATGTTTTTTAATAATACGACCACTTCCTGCACCAAGTGCTCTGGCTGCGGTTATATATTCACTTTGTTTCAAAGTCAGAATCTGACTACGTACCATACGCGCCATACCTACCCAGTAAAGAAGAGCAAATACAATAAAAATACTAATCATGTTCGGTCCTACCGTGTTCATCCATGAAAAACCTGTCTTCTCAGCCAACATCTCTAACGGTTCTTTAATTGAGACAGACAAAAGTACAATCAGAAGTATATCCGGAATTGTATAAATAATATCGACCACACGCATGATAATAATATCTACCCAGCCCCCAAAAAAAGCTGCAACGGAACCTACCAAAGACCCGATAACTAAAATGATGGCTGCAGCCACAAGACCTACGATCAGGGAAATACGGCTTCCCATCATCACACGTATTGCATAATCACGCCCCATCTTGTCTGTTCCAAGCACATGGGGAAAGATCTTCTCTCCTGCGTCTATCTTCGCCTGTTCTTCTGTTGAATATTCAAACGGCGATAAATTTCTTGCACCTTTAATCTGTGTCCTATAACTATAAGGATAAAAACTTGGTACAATAAACGAAAAAACCATAATTACAACAATCACAGATAAACTAATCATGGCAATCTTATTCTTCAATAGTCTTCTTAATCCATCTTTCCAGAAGCTAACGCTATCACGCATCACTACGAGACTCTGCTTTTCCTCATCACTTGCTGGAAAAAAATCATCCGGAGACAATTTCGCCTGAAAACTCAATGGATTTTTCTTCAAATCCTGCATCTTCTGTTTTCTCCTTTCTAATTCAACTTAATACGAGGATCAATAAGTGTGTATAAGATATCAACAATCAGATTGAAAATAATCATCAGGGTTGCAAGGAAAATGGTTGTCCCCATAATAATTGTATAATCGCGAGCCGTGATAGAACCGATAAACTCACCGCCAAGTCCCGGGATTGTGAAAATCTTCTCTACAATGAAACTTCCACTGATTGTGTAAGCCATCATCGGGCCTACATAAGTAACAACCGGAAGTATTGCATTTCTCAGTGCATGTTTGAATAAGGAAATAAACTCAGAAAGTCCTTTTGCTTTCGCCGTACGCATATAGTCCTGACCGAGTACATCCAACATAGAAGAACGCATCAGTCGAGTAATGTATGCTGTCGGATAGAATGCAAGTGCAATGACCGGCATAATGTAATGCTTCCATGAAGTCAGGCCGAAGGTCGGAAGCAATTTGAGATGTACACCAAAGAAATACATCAATAAAGTACAGACTACAAAACTTGGCACCGCTATACCACAGGTTGCAATTACAATAATAGCATTATCGATTTTCTTTCCTCTGTGCAGAGCCGCAATACATCCAAGTGGAACTCCTATCAACAGAGATGTCAAGACTGCCATTCCGCCCAAACTTGCAGAAACCGGAAATTTAGATGAAATAATAGACATAACAGTACGTCCACGCTGCTTCAGGCTGTCGCCGAAGTCTCCATGCAAAGCGCCTTTCAAATAGGTAATATACTGTTCACTAAGCGGCTTATCCAGACCATACTTTGCTTCCAATGCTGCCGTCGCTTCTGGAGAAATTGCTTTCTCTGACAGGAACGGACCGCCAGGAACAAGATTCATAACAAAAAATGTTAATGTGGCAACTGCAAAGATTGTGACCAATGCCATACCCGTTCTTTTCGCAATATACTTTAACATAATTCAACTCCTTTACATTTATTTGCAATAATCATATTATCGGAATAAATATACTCCCAAGTTTGAAAAAAGAGTTACTAGTACGTGTCAAATCATAAGGTTATGTAAAGAATTAACACGAAATTTGCACAATTAAAAATATAGTATTATAATACAACCGGTCAAGAAATACTGTCAAGTGTTTAATGCTTTATCAAGTGTTTAATTAAAAGAAAAGGAGTTTTTTATGTATTTACGCAGAAGTCATAATACAAAAAAACTATCAGAAAAAATTCTGATAGTTTCTTTTTTCAACCTTATATAAATAAATTTACGTTAGCTTCTTCTGCTTCTCCAAGATAGTAACCAACCCCGCCAAAGTTAACTCCCGGAATCAGTTCTTCCTCTCTTATTCCCATTACATCCATGGACATAGTACATGCTACTATATTTACGCCATTATCCAAGGCAGCTTTAATGAGATCTTCTAAGGATTGAATATTTTTATCCTTCATTACTCCTCGAATAAGCTTAGCTCCCATGCCTCCCATGTTCATGCGGGATAGGCCTAATTTCTTTGAACCTCTAGGCATCATCATTCCAAAGGCTTTTTCAATGAAGTTTTTCTTTACTTCTACCTTTTCTGGTTTTCTTAAAATATTTAATCCCCAGAAGGTAAAGAACATAGTGACCTTTTTACCCATGGCTGCAGCACCATTGGCTATGATAAAGGAGGCAATTGCCTTATCCAGATCACCACTAAATACAATCATTGTTTTCCCATCTTTTGTATCAAAGACCTTGTTTTCCTTGGCTTCCTGTAGCCCTCTAGAATTGATGGTGTTATTTTCTTTTCCTTTTTGAATATCAGCATATATAAGCCCACAATCTTTAGTGAGGTTTAATAGCTCGTTGCCGGTAGTTTTACACCAGGCTTTTACATCCTCATAAAAACCAGTATCCGATGCTTTTACCTTTAATATGTCTCCATCATTTAAGGAGTCCATTTCCATCTTTACTCTCATAAGAGGGCCTGGACAGCATAATCCGCAGGCATCCACCTCTTTAACTGTTCCAGATTTATCAGTCTTATTTATTTTTGGGCTTTTTTTTTCTATGCTTCCATCTTCATTAATCTGTTCTTGAGTATTAGCCATACTAGGTTCTTTTTCACCAGGGATAAAGCTAGCTAGCTCATAGGACTTAAAGCCGCCTGTTACATTCTTAACCTTAAAGCCATTAGCCTTTAATATTCTAGAAGCTATATAGCCTCTAAGCCCTACAGCACAGTAAGCTATTATAGTCTTATCCTTATGCTCTTCTAATTCACTTAGCCTGTCTCTTAAGTTATTCAAAGGAATATTCTTATACCCCTTCACAGCGCCTCCCTGAACCTCTATATCATCTCTAACATCAAGAAGTAGCTCTTTATCAAAATCTATATTATTCATATGGTCAGAAGTTACTACTTCTACCAGACCCTTCAGTACGTTTTGTGCTACAAAGCCTGCCATGTTAGCTGGTGATTTAGCAGATAAATATGGTGGAGCATAGGCAAGCTCTAATTCAGCTAAGTCCTCTACTGTACCTTTAAATTTAATAACCGTTGCAATAACGTCAATAACCTTATCTACACCATCATAGCCCATGGCTTGAGCTCCAAGAACTCTTCCTTCATCATTAAAAATCAGCTTTATATGAAGCCCTGTAGCTCCAGGATAATAGCCTGCATGATTATTTGGATGAACAAATACAGCTTTATGAGGAATTCCGGCCTTGTCCAGCATTCTTTCATTGTTACCAGTAGAAGCTGCAGTCATGTCAAATATCTTGAGTATTGAAGTCCCCATAGAACCTAGATAGGTTGACTTTAAACCAGCAATATTATCTGCTGCTATTCTTCCCTGTCTATTAGCAGGTCCTGCAAGAGGTATTGCAGTTTTATTCCCATTTACATAATCTACTACTTCTATTGCGTCTCCTACAGCATATACTCCTTCTGCAGAGGTCTTCATGGAAGAGTCAACTATTATATGGCCTCGCTGGCCAATGTCAATACCACTATCCTTTAGCCAAGCCGTATCTGGTGCTACTCCAATTGCTAATATCACCATGTCTCCTTTTATTCTCTTTCCACTGGCTAAAGATATTTCAACAGCTTCATCCTTCTCCTCAAAGCTCTTTACTGCATCTCCCAATATAAGGTTAGCACCTTTCTCCTCCATGGTCTTTTCAGCTATGGTAACCATATCAGAATCGAAGGGAGCCAGGATATGAGGAGCAGCCTCAACTAAGGTTACTTTTATCCCCTTGTGTACAAGGTTTTCAGCCATCTCAATGCCAATGAAGCCTCCACCGATAACTACTGCTTCCTTAACTCCTTGAGAATCTACAGCACTCTTTATATAATCAGTATCCCTAACATTCCTTAGTGAATATATTTTTCTGCTGTCTATTCCTGGAATAGGTGGTTTTATAGGTTTAGCTCCTGGTGATAATACTAAATAATCATAATCTTCCTGGTAGGTTGAACCATCTAACTTTTTAACTGTAATCTTCTTATTCTTACTATCTAAAGCTATCACATCACTATTAACTCTAACATCGATCTTAAATCTTGCATTCATAGCTTCTGGAGTCTGAACTAATAGTTTTTCTCTTTCAGTAATAACATCTCCAATGTAGTAAGGAAGCCCACAGTTTGCAAAAGAAATGTGTTCTCCTCTTTCAAACATAATAATTTCGCTATCTTCCTCTAATCTTCTGAGTCTTGCGGCAGCAGATGCTCCTCCGGCTACTCCTCCTACAACTAAAATCTTTTTACTCACTCTAACATACCTCCAATTACTTAATAATTTACCTTTAAATTGTTTAACTTTATTTATCCTTATCAATTATCATCATGAGATTAAGAACGATTTTTTTCGCTTCCTCTGAGGAAACCCTGTATATTATCTCTAGACCATTTCTTTCTCCTGCTATTATTCCCGCACTTCTAAGCTTCTGAAGGTGCTGAGAGACAGTAGATTGAGGCATATCTAGACATTCCTGCATTTTACTGACATTTTGAGGACCATTCTTTATAAGCCCATTAACAATGCAAAGCCTAACAGGATGGGCTAGCACCTTTAATAATTCCGCTGCTGATTCTAGCTCTTTATAATTGAATTCCAAAATCTCACTTCCTATCTAAATGTCCATTTACTATATCTGTATATTGCTATATCTTAATATTACGATATATAAATATAATAGTCAATACCTTCCACGGAAAATAAATCCATAAGTTCTTAGTTTTATTTTGCATTCTAGAGT
>JAEXSY010000137.1 GCA_023440105.1 Bacillota bacterium | reverse complement strand
AAAATTCTTTTCCCCTGCAAGGGTTATAAGCTCTTCAGCTGTTCCTAAGGCTTTTAATTTTCCATCTTTCATTATACATATTCTATCTGATAGGGCTTCTGCTTCCTCTAAATAATGAGTGGTAAGAATAATTGTTACCTTACCCTTCAACCCTTCAATTAAAGCCCATAGCTCCTGCCTTGCCAGTACATCAAGGCCTAAGGTTGGTTCATCAAGAAAAAGTATCTTAGGAGAACTTATAAGAGCCATAGCAATGCTCAGTCTTCTCTGCCAGCCTCCTGATAAAGTTTTACTTTTTTGCTTCTCTATATTCCCTAGAGAAAACTCCTTAATTATCTCAGTAGCCTTCTCTCTTGAATCCTTTGAATTAAAGCCATGGAGGCCTGCCATAAGCTCTAGATTTTCTCTCACAGTCAAATTAGGCGCTATTGCTGTCTCCTGTGGGGAAACTCCAATAACCTCCTTAACCTTACTGGGCTCTTTGAGAATGCTGTGACCAAGAAGAGACGCCTCTCCATTTGTGGGTTGAATAAGGCAGGATAAAATCTTAATCACCGTGGTTTTCCCTGCACCGTTTACACCTAAAAGGGCAAAAAGCTCTCCTTCATTTATGGAAAGAGTTAGATTATCTACAGCTACTATGCTGCCATAGGCTTTTGTTAAATTATTAATGTCTATTGCCTTCATAATTCCTGCTCCTTTATTTTTTTCAACTTAATCTTTACTTTCTATAATTCTATATATCTATATACTGTATTATTTTATTATTTATTCTTAAAGTCATTTCCCAGTCCAACTACACCCATAAAATTCAAAATACCTCTTTCATGAACTATGGCAAGGCCTCTATCCTCATCACCCAAGATCAGAAGTTTGTCTCCTGATTCTATATTGAATACTTCCCTCGCCTTTTTAGGTATTACTATTTGTCCCCTCTCCCCTACAGTAACGGAGCCAAAGAAAAACTTACCCTTAGGAGGAATAGGTACCCCAGTGTCATCCTGTGAATGGTTAACTAAATCATCAATACTAACATTAAAAAGCTCCGCAAGAGCCATGCAGCTTCTCAAATCAGGAGTAGTCTCATCAGCCTCCCATTTTGCTACAGCCTGCCTAGAAACATTTATCCTTTCAGCAACCTCTTCCTGTGTTAGTTGATTATATTTTCTTAGATGAGTTAAATTCCTACCAATCATATTTATCATTCCTTTCATTTTTATTGTACCACCCTCAAAGGAATAGTCTATCAACCTAAAATAACATTGATGTACATTTTAATTACATGCATTCCTACGGTAGTTGTCCGATAGTTGTCGTATTATGCAAGACGGTGTAAGGTGGATGGCACCATAGAAGTGAGAAAGTGTTCGCCTTTTACGGGAATAAAAAAAGAAGGGAAAGCTATGACTCAATACTTTATGGCATCGGCATGGCTTCTCTTCTTGTTAATAATTTTTTATTTTGTTTTATTAATAGAAAGAATCCTCATTATACTATCAGCAGCTCTTTCTAAATTTTCCTTACCATCTATTAAGGCTTTGTTAATATCCATAGCTTCGGGAAGGATTCCTATTATGGAATTAATCCCATGATTATATAACATCTCACTACCAGGACCAATTCTTCCTGCAAAGGCTATTAC
This sequence comes from Bacillota bacterium, assembly GCA_023440105.1. Taxonomy (GTDB): domain Bacteria; phylum Bacillota; class Clostridia; order Clostridiales; family Clostridiaceae; genus JAEXZL01. The sequence goes on along the minus strand of JAEXSY010000137.1, from coordinate 1,726 downwards.
GGGAATCCCCTTCTCTTTCGCTGCCTTGGCTACTCCAAAAGGGGTTTTGCCATTTATAGTTTGAGAGTCTATACTTCCTTCTCCGGTGAATACATAGGCTGCGCCCTGAAGCTTTTCCTTTAGAGAAGTATATTCTACAACCAGCTCCACACCACTTTTCAGCTCTGCTTTAAGGATTGCCTTTAAGGAAGCACCAAGACCTCCAGCCGCTCCTCCTCCGGGAACCTCTGCTATATCTATCCCCAATTCCTTCTTTATGACCTCAGCAAAATGGGCAAGATTCTTATCAAGCTTCTCTACCATTTCTTCTGTGGCTCCCTTTTGAGGACCAAAGACTGCTGAAGCTCCATTTTTACCTATGAGAGGATTGGTAACATCGCAGGCTACCTGTATATTGGTTTCAAAGATTCTTTTATCTAGATTCTGAAGATCTATTGTTTTTAGGCTATCTAAGGCTCCTCCTCCAAAGGGAAGCTCCATCCCAGCTTCATCCAGGAGCTTTACTCCTAATGCCTGAAGCATTCCTGCCCCTCCATCGTTAGTAGCACTTCCACCTATTCCTATGAGGATATTATTAACTCCTCTATTTAGAGCTTCTTTAATTAATACTCCTGTACCATAGGAAGTGGTGACCAATGGATTTCTCTTTTCTAAAGGTATCAGATGAAGTCCACTAGCCGAAGCCATTTCAATAACTGCTCCCTGACCTCCTCCTAAGAGTCCAAAGGAAGCCTTTATTTCATTGCCTAAGGGTGCTATGGTGCTTACCTCAACCAGCTCTCCATCTGTAGCATCTATAAGAGATTGAACGGTGCCTTCTCCTCCATCCGCCATGGGAACCTTTATGCACTCAGCCTCAGGAAGCACTTTTTTTATTCCTCTCTCCATTGCATCACAGGCTTCTTTTGCTGTCATGCTTTCTTTAAAGGAATCCGGTGCCAATACTATCTTCATCTTCAAAACCTCCACTAAAAAATTAATCCGTAAATAATTGTTGAAACTGCTGTCATTGTAATTCCAATAATTGATTCATAGCCTATTAGCTTTAATCTTTCCTTCATTTCCATAAATACGCTGCCTCCAGTAGCATGAAAGAAGCTACCGTGAGGAAGATGATCCAGTACTGTAGCACCGGAATGTATCATACCTGCTGCATTTAAAGGATTGACTCCAAGACCTGTAAGAGTTGGTCCGAATACTGAGCTTCCCACTGCGGTACCAGAGGTGGTAGAAGCTGTAGCACCAGACATCAATATACCTGCTATAGGTGCTAAAGCAAAGGCTGGAAGCCCTAGTACATTTATCATATCTATTATAACATCCTTAAGACCTGAGTTAGTGATAATTCCGGCGAGGGTTCCTGTACCTAGAAGCAGTATAGCCACTCCTCCCATTTTTCCTATTCCGAAGGAAGCATATTCATTTATCTTTTTAAGTTTTCCCATAGCTACAGCACCTACAATACCTCCCACTGGAAGAGCGATTAGAGGATCAATTGCTATGTTAAAGAGCGGTCTTAGAGATAATATAATTATCGCAGTTAATGGTCCTACAATGGCTGCTATAAAGCTTGGCTTCTCTTTAGAGTCTGCTGGAATTTCTTGAGCTGTTACATGAGAACCTTTTTCCTTAAGCTTTCTAGCAATTATACAGGTAACGATGAAACCAAATATTGCTGGTGCTATACCTGCTGCCATCACTGAGGTTAATGGTACCTTAAAGGCAT
>JAEXSY010000104.1 GCA_023440105.1 Bacillota bacterium | reverse complement strand
GGTGATGGATTTCCACGACCATCCCTGTTGCTGGTAGATATATAGATTGTACCATCAGCTCCTTGAACTACCTCACGAAGCCTGCCATAGGTATTTTCTAAGATGGGTTCTACCTCAGTAACGCTAGTTCCATCCTCACTGAGGGATACAACCAGGAGCTGTGATCCTCTCAAGTTTGTAACAAGGAGTTTACCCTTCCAGTGGCCTTCAGTTATGAAGGTAATGCCTGAGGGAGCCCAGGTGGTCTTTCCGCTGTGTATTAGGGGACTTTCTGATAAAATATCATTTGATACCTCATCCCCCTGTACAATAGGCCATCCATAATTGCTTCCTGCCTTTATGAGGTTTATCTCATCATGGGCAGATTGTCCATGTTCCGAGGCATATAGAAGACCATCGGAACTCCAGGTTAAGCCCTGTGGATTTCTATGTCCAAGGCTATAAACTGGTGAGCCTTCAAAGGGATTATCAGAAGGAATGGTTCCATCTAGCTCTATCCTAAGGATTTTTCCTGCAAGGCTTGTCTTATCCTGTGCCAGTTGAGGACTTCCCGCATCCCCTGTAGCAATGTACAATTTATTATCCGGGCCGACCTTTATACGTCCTCCATTATGAGTCTGTCCACCAGGGATTTTATCTATGATTATCTTATCTATAGTGGCTATGTTATTGTTTTCTATAAGCCTCACCACTCTATTATAAATATTACTATCATCAGAATATGTATACTTCACATAAATATAATGATTATCCGAAAAGTCAGGGTCCAGAGCAATACCCATAAGACCTCCCTCTCCTTGACTTATAAAAGGTGGATCCAGAGTAAGCATCGGTTCACTTTGTAGCTTGCCATTTCTTATAACTCTAAGAACTCCTTCTCTTTCAGTGAAATAAATAGAACCATCGTCGCTTAAAGCCATAGCCCAAGGTGTATTCAGCTTTTCTGCCACCATTTCAATATCACTAGGAGCATCGTCACTGTGAGAATCAGCCTTTTTACAACCACTAAGAAGTGATACCATAATTAACACTAATAATAGAATAGGAACTATAAATCTCTTTGTTTTAATCCTTATCAACTCCTTTGACTAATTTCAATGGATTTGAAGAAAAAAACCATTATATGAAGTATATTACCATATAATGGGGTTCGGATTGTTTAGTTTATAAAATTTTAAAAAGTTAGATTACCTATTTTTAAAGGCTTCAATCTAAGCGAGGACAAGTCCGCTTCCCTTGAAGCTGTGAAGATAAGGCAGGTAGATGGACCGGCAGATTTATGCATGTCTATAGAAACCTCTAGTTCTTTAATAAAGGTACAATCATTACCTTTGCATAAAAGCTCTATTTCACCCAGGATGCCCTTAGAACCTATAGGAATGATATCGTGTATTCCTTCCGTAGAAGACAAGGCTTTGATATCTTTAGGAGCAATGAGCTCTGAGGCTGGAATAGCCAAAACTTCATTTCCTACGAGAGGTCTTCCAAGGCAGTATACCTGATCTTGAGGCTTAGAGGTACAAATCCTCAAGGAATCATTATCACAAAGTCCTATTAAGGTTATTCCCAGAGCCGTCTGGCAGGTGGGGATATTTTTTTCTGTGCTTATAGCCATGGGAAGACTTTTATATCCTGAAGCCTCAAGTTCATCTTTGGAGCCTTTTATAATTTCCTCACCAGTAGGATAGGGCTCGCTGGCAATGGTGAGGGTAATGCTCTTGGGAACAGCATTTACGGCAAGTAGCTCCATTAATGCTACCCTGGTAGTAGTTCCGCCAACAATATAAGGTGAGGCTTTTACTACGTCTTTTTCTTTCTCGCCAATTCCTCCACAGGAGTCACAAGCTATTACTAAAGACTCCTTATTATTTATTTGTACTACTTCCACATCTCTTCCTTTATAGCTCATTTTTTATAAAATCTTTCCTTTCGTCAAAAACAGCCTTCTTTATTGGTTTATAAATTAATGTACACACCAATATGTTAAGTGTACTTGCCACTGTCAGGGGTAATAGCATGGCTAAAAACACTGGAACCCCAAAGCCAGGAATTAAAATTAAAGTTGCGGGCATAATTATCCCGTTTAAAAGAATTCCTGAGATTATAGCAGCAATTATATTTATCTTTTTTGCACAGAAGCTGAATATGACCATTATCAAAGCCATTTCTGAAGCCACTAAAAGATGTACTGGCAAGGTAAGGGAAAAACCTCCCAGGGCTGCTGAGATAATATGACCTAAAAAGCCTACTATAGCACCGGGCACTCCCCCTAATAATAAGGCTGTCAGATAGGCTGGTAGTGAGTCAAAAGCTATGCTGCTGGTTATGGGATTAGGAAGCTTTATATAGCCTCCTATAACACTCATAGCAATAAATAGGGAAAGTATAACTATACCTCTGGTTTTGTTTTGATTTTTCATAAATAACATCATCTCCTTAAAAGCTTATGTAAATTACTAAAGATTAGGCTTAGATTAGTAATCTATTTTATGTGCAATAATAAAAAGCTCTTGAATACGCACCTATAGCGCATTCAAGAGCTTTACCATTACTCTCTATCCATATATAAATACTCTAGAAAAGGCAGGTCTCCTGGCTAACGGAATAGCAAGCTTCTCACCTTCCCGAAATAAATCAGTGGTATTATGAGGGCTCTACCGTATACAGTGGCGGGACCGCTGAGGATTTTAACCTCATTCCCTATTCTCCCTTGACGGGCACCTTATCTTTAATATCTCTTTATGACTATAGTTTATCATAAGGGAAAAAAACCATCAAGATTATATTTACAGCAATTGTCATTATCCGTATATGAGTTATAATTATACTATTATGAATTCATTTGTGACAATACTAAGATTTTATACAAGAGGAGCAATTAAAAATGGATGAAAAAAATGAAAATCAAGAAATCCTTGATAGTATTAATGAAGAAATACCAACAGAAAACTCCTATCCTTCTCTTTCTACAGTAATTCTTCAAAGTCTCATGCTTTCAGGTCCAATTCTTTGGTTAATCTTTAACTATTTTGAAGAGAGGTGGGAGGCTCTAAAATATAATATTCCCATAGCAATTATTTGTTTTATTATACTCATTGTGTTGTGGAGAAATTACATAATTAAGTACAGGAAAAATAAAAGCTATCAAAGGTCTCGTAACAAAGGAGGAATTTTGCTTCTTCCATTATTAATATTTGTTATTATAGCATCGTTAGCATCTTTTGTACTATTGGATAGTATACAGGTTCTTTTGTTCCAGGTAGATGGTTGGTTATTTTATCAGATGCCTGATTTAAATGGACTAATACTTATTGTTATAGTGGAGTATCCACTGATTGCTTTTGTATTAACCAAGCTTTTTAAGAGATATAAGAATTCAGAGTGGAGCTTACAGCATTATTAAAGAAGTATTGGATTTATTCTATATTAGTATGGGTGATACTCTTGTACATCTCTCTTACAGGAATCACTTTCGTTACGGAAGATAAGGTTATTTATCGAAGCTGGTTAAAGCCTCAGGGAATAACCTATGAGTATTCTGACGTTGAGGAGATTAAGACAGGCTATTCAGGGAAGCTTATTTCTCTTACTGAGCGTAGAGGAGATTTTTATTATAAGGTATCCTTTAAAGGAAGATGGATTACCTTTGGGACTACAAGTC
>JAEXSY010000024.1 GCA_023440105.1 Bacillota bacterium | reverse complement strand
TTATTTTACAGCCATCAGGTCGTTTAAAAGATCTGGGCATTTATATATTTTTAAAAGTATTAGTTGAACTTGGTGTGTTAGTATTATTCATGATATTCTGCATTTTACACTCCAAAGACGTTATTTTATATAATTATTATAGTGTAAATGGAGTGATTAATAAATGGAAAGAGTAATATTTATTTAATTATTATAAATAAAGGCCATAATATTTTCGCATAATGACTCAAGACAATCTATTAAAGGAGAATGACCACAATCCTTTAATATAATTAGCTCACTGTGAGGAAGAGCTTCTTTAATCCCTTCTCCCATGTATCTTGGTACTACATAATCTCTATCTCCTTGAAAAATAAGGACTGGGCAGGATATAGCTTTAATTTCACCAGTGCCCTCTGTAACACCATTGAAAGCATTAGAGATATTAAAGGTAGCTAAAGCATAATCTACATCCACCAAATTTCTCTGAGTAAGCATATCATCTAGATATTCCTCATACTTTGAAGGCTCTGGTTTATTATTTGTATATATGCTTGCATTCCAAACCATCCTGTAAAATTCCTTATTTCTTGTTTTTAATGCCTCCAGTACCGGTGCTACCTGAACGGGATCTGCTGCTATCTCTTCCTTTGTTTTTAAAAGAGAACCCGGAATAGGCTGTCCTAGTTCATTTTTCTTTAAAATAGGATATCCTCGTATCCCTACAGACTCTACCAGTATTAATTTTTTCACGTATTCATTATGATTTGCTGAAAATTGCATAGCCACTCCACCGCCTGTGGACCATCCACATAGATAAAAGCTTTTAATATCTAAAGCGTCAACGAATTCCTTTAAGTCATCGGAAAAATCCTTTAAGGAACTGATTTCTTTGTTGTAGCTAGAGCCACCAAAACCCCTTAAATCAGGAGCAATTATTCTGAAATCCTCCTGAAGCTTATCTACAAGTACATCCCAATGCTTCGATGAAGTCATATTTCCATGAAGTAATATCAAAATATCATCTCCGCTTCCCATTTCACGATAGCTATAGCTCTCTCCATTTTTGAGGGTTACTCTTTGTAAGTAGTCAAAACTCATAAATATCTCCTCCTTAATAATCCATAATATTATTATAATACAAAAAAATGAATACAACATGAAAATATGTTCATGTTTTTATTATTTTTTCCGTAACATATATCACGGACATTTATAAATGCAGCAGGTATAATTGACCTATGGAAATCAATAATAAGAATAAAGTAGCATATAAGAAAGGCGGAATAATTAATGAAAATTAATAAGGATATGACCGTAGGAGAAATAGTTAGGCTTCACAGCGGAGCTGCCGATATATTAATGAGCTTTGGAATGGGCTGCATTGGCTGTCCTGCATCTCAAGCTGAAACCTTAGAGGATGCTGCTCTTGTACATGGTTTTAAGGTAGAGGAGCTCTTAGAAGCACTTAATAATGGCATAGAAGAATAGGGGGATAGAGATGAGTGCATTTTTAGGAAGAATACATTACTGGCTATTTAATAAGATTAAATGGTTTGAGGCTTTAGAAGAAAAGATTTATGAGCTGGCACTGTCAGAGGAGCTTGAAGCATCAGAGTGGAAAAAGGAGATAGAAGGGAAATATGGACTTCCAACAGAACATAGACCATTGGAGGCAATGATTGACACCTCAAATATTCATGGCTGGCTTCAGGATAAAATAGAGAAAGCTGAAGGAAGACATGCTGAATATATTACTCGTATATTAAATGAAAAGCCTGAGCTGATAGAAAAGCTAATGGAGCTATATAAGCTTCAGGGAATAGAAGATGGAAAAGAATATGCCATGAAAAATAATGAAGCTTCCTCACCGGAGGAGGTATATGCAGCTATAAATGATTATATTCTTGATGGAATGCCCTGTGATAGAGTTAATGAATTTATAGAAAGAGATGAAAATAGCTTTATTTATAGAGCTACAAGATGTGTTCACGGAAGCTTTTGGCAGCAAGCCTCCGGTGATGTTAAGAATTTTTATCGTTTAAGAAGAGAGTGGATAAAAGCCTTTGTAGAGGAGTATGCACCAAGCTTTTACTATACTCTCATGGAAGATGGTAGTGAAGGGATATTAAGGAGAGAGGTGTAATAATTGAAGGCTTTTGAAATCATGGTGGAGGAACACAAGAATATACTAGAAATGCTGGAGGTAATAAGAGCTTATTCTCTTAAAGTTCTAAAGGGAGAAGAAGTTCAGTATGAAGACTTCTACAAGATAATAGACTTTATTAGAAATTATGCTGATAAGCATCATCACGGAAAAGAAGAGGAACTGCTTTTTAATAAAATGGTAGAAGAGCTGGGGTCTCCTGGTGAAAAGCTTGTTAAGCATGGCATGCTTGTAGAGCATGACTTGGGCCGTCTTTTTGTAAAGGACTTAGAACAGGCGATTGGAAAAGTTATTGAAGGAGATATGGATGCTAGATTAGATGTTATATCTAATGCCATTGGCTATTCAAATTTATTAAAGAGACATATTGAAAAAGAGGATTCTGTTGTATATGTCTTTGCTGAAAAAAATCTCTCCAAGGATACTTTGAAAGAGCTTGAGCTTCAGTGTAACAGCTATGAAGCAGCTAAAGAAGAAGAAGCAGTAAAATATTTGGGGATTCTAAAGGAATTAAAAAGAAAAATATAAAAGTCTTAAGCTTATCTGTTTTACAAATAGATAAGCTTAAATTTTTTATGTGGATTTATTTTTGTGAGAAAAACTTAAATTTAGGTATTAATCCAATAAAAGGAGTATATATTTTACTATAAATTAACATATGTTTATAAAATTGTCATTGATAATTAGAAAAAGAAGTGTATAATTATAAAATAGATTATATATTTTTTTAGGTTATAACTTCAGTTAGTTAAATCAGTGTTAATTGAAATATATCCCTTTGAAATATAATTTTTTTTTGTGATAATTAATTTTTGATTTATTACAAAATAAAACTTTGAGAGGTAATTATGCTTAGCTTAATAAAATCAATGAAAAAAATTCAAAATCAGATATTACTCTTAATAATATTTTCTCTAATACTAACGTTTAAGGAAACCATTGTTTTTTGGGATAGAGGAGTAGCTATCAGTGTAGGAAATACGATATATAGATTTTTCATATATGCTTTTGTAGGATCTTTAACCATTTTTTTAAACAAAAAAAATCAGGTTAGAGCTTTATTCATTTTGGACTTTGTTTTGTCCATAGTGCTTTTTGGAGATATGGTATATCAAAGATATTATAATGAGTATTTAACTGTAGAACTTCTTCCATTAATTAAGGTGGGAGAGGGGAATCTATTAGGTAGTATAGGTTCACTGCTAAAAATAAAGGATATAGTATTCTTTTTAACTATACCAATCTATACCTATATATTAAGAAAGGTACCTAAAGAAAAGAAAGCAGGCTTCTATAAGCATTATCCACAGAGAGCAACAGCTGTAGTATTAATTGCAGTTATAGCTTTAACAACAATATTTGTTAAATATCAAATTCATTCTAATTACTTTATTTTAACCTACGATAGAAAAAAGATATCAGATAAATTTGGCTTAGTTTTTTATCATTACAATGACATTATGAGTTCTGTTAGGAGCAACCTGGATAAATCTGAAATCCCTGAAGAGGAGCTTCAGCAGATTGAAGCCTTTCTCGCTGATAAAGTCAAGGAGAGGAAGAATAATTCCTACACAGGGATAGCTGAAGGTAAAAACTTAATTCTCGTTCAGCTGGAGTCTCTTCAAAATTTTGCAATTAATCTTCAGGTAGATGGTAAGGAAGTTACTCCAAATCTAAATAAAATAGCGGCTGAAAGTTTGTACTTCAATAATTTCTATGCACAAACAGCTGCGGGAAATACTTCTGATGCGGAATTTTTAACTAATAATTCTTTATATCCATTATCTGTTGGGTCAGCTTATTTTACTTATGGAAGTAATTACTTTTATCCTGTCTCCAAGCTGTTAGAGGATAAAGGTTACTATACCTCTGTAATGCACGGCTATAATAACACCTTTTGGAATCGAAATGTAGTTTATAATTCCTATGGCATTGATAGCTTTTATTATGGTGACTATTATCAAGGGGAGACCTTAGGCTGGGGAATAAATGATATGGACTTTTTACAGGAGAGCGTAGACTTCATGACTGATCTTCCAAATCCGTTCTATTCCTTTGTTGTAACCTTAACCTCCCATCATCCCTTTGGACATGTTAATGAAGCCAATAGGGTAGAACTGGGAGAGTATGAAGAAGGACCATTGAACGATTATTTAGAGGATATCGCTTATCTTGACGAGGCTGTAGGGGCTTTTATGGATAGACTCAAGGCTACGGGCTTGTATGATGATAGTATTATAGTATTCTATGGAGACCATAG
>JAEXSY010000098.1 GCA_023440105.1 Bacillota bacterium | reverse complement strand
TTATTTCTTCTCTATATCTTTCCGGTCTTATTACCTCTAAAAATTCCTTTTGTGACAACAGCCATCTCTTTACGCCTTCCCCATAAACCTCGGCTTCAATTATAGGTAGATTATCTTTTTCATCATATTTTATTATTTTAGAGGTTGGCAACCTATCAAGAATTGCCTCTAATGAATCTCCCCAAAACTTGAACTGTATTTTCATCAGCTCTCCAGTATACATAAACTGTACTTTCTTATGAAATTCTCCCTCCTCAAATCTATCTTTATATGGCATAGAGAAGTGTTCTTCTGTAATATTATATTTCTTAAATCTATCTACTCTAAATACGGCAGGATGGCTTCCCTTTCTTCCCAGTATCTCCCCAACTAAATAAAAGTAGTATTCACTAAAAACTAAACCAAAGGGTTTTAACCTATACTGTTTAATCACCCCATCCTGTCTTTCATACTGTGTCTCAACAAGCTTTTGATTTTGTATGCTTATACTTATTTCCCAAATAAAATCTATAATGTTTTTATTATGTCTTGGAGGAGTATAATTAAACCTTTCATTAATGAGTATCTTTTTTAAAAACTTATTATCTACCCCTTGAGAATTAAATATATTTAATATCCTGTCCATCTCTTCACTTGAGAAAGCTCTTGATTCAAGTATGACTTTACACAGTGCATAAATATCCTTATCAGATAGTAGAACCCTTTGCCTTTTGTCCAGTTCATATCCTTTTATACTCTTGCTGTATTTTATACTTACAATATCCTTTTTATCCCGCTCTAAGTAATCCTTTAACTCCTTTATATCTCTCTGTATTGTTTTCTCATCAACCTCATATATTTCTGAAAGGCTTTTCTTGTTTACTACTTCTCCTTTATTTAACCTCTCATATATATTTAATATCCTATAGGTTTTTGATTTACCTTCTCTTTTCTCCCTATAGCTAACCATATATCAGTTCCTCCCCCCGCTTTCCTTTAGTATATAGGTATATGTAAGACAAATATGGTCCACTTATATTTTATTTTTTAATAAGTAGTACTATAATAGTATTATAGCATTTTTACACTATTATTTACCTTTTTATCCATAATGATACATACCGTGTTACAATTATGATAATATACTAATCGAATTAATAATTTCATAGTTACAAGGAGAATCATATGAAAGAAATTGATAAATATCTAGAACTTGTGAATAATTATCCTCATTACTTTAAGCAAAATAGTAATATAAAACTGGTTCTTGATAAAAGCACTCTAGAAAGTCATGTCAACATTACAGGAAAACAGATAGGTGTTATATATGAAAGTAGCTACCATATATTTATAGTTGATTTAATAGAAGATACCAACGGAAAGCTTTATCAGTATTCAAGATTAATAAGCCCAAAAAATACTAATGGTGTAGTAATAATTCCAATAAAAGATCAAAAGCTGGCACTGCTTAAGCAATTTAGACATGGTACTAGAGAGTTTGAGCTAGAATTTCCTAGAGGCTTTTCTGAACCAGGAATATCTCCTGAAGAAAATGCAAAGAAAGAGCTTTTTGAAGAGCTAGGAGCTGAAATATTAAATATATGCCATGAAGGAAGTGTAATTTCTGATACAGGGCTTACTGGTGGTACAGTAGATATTTTTTCTATAGAAGTTAATTCTGTTGGAAAGCTGTCACAAGAAGAGGGCATTAGTGAAGTTTACTGGTATACTCTGGAGGAGCTAAAAGAACTGATTAAAGAAAATAAGATTAGAGATTCATTTACCTTATCAGCAATGATGAAATACTCTATTAATAAAGGAAGGTAATATATATGTATAGCGATTTAATTGATTCAACAAAAGCAACTAGGTATAATCAGGAATCTCTTATAAAGGCAGAGGGTTTTCTATATAAAGCTCTTATAAATGGTCATAAGCCAACATTAACAATGCCTCAAGCTATTGATTCTTCTATTATATTATCACTTACCGAGAATGAAAGTCAGGGGGAATACTTCCTAAATATGATAAGAGAGGGATATATAAGACTCTCAATTTTTGGAGATGTTTCAAGCTTACAGGGTTATATTCTTAGGATACTAAGAAACAACCTAGATGCAGATTCACCTAACTTTGTCTTTTCAAGTATTCCTTTTCTAAATGATGGTAAATACTCAGAGAAACGTAAAGCAGCTATTTATAAGGGATTATTAACTCAATTAGAGGAAGGAAATCTTCATTTTCAATCTGATATAATAGATTCACTAGACAAAGAGTTCTTAGATAACTATGTGAATACTATAAGAAGATTAAATTCTGCATCTTTGTATTCCTATATACCTTCAGGAACTCCAGCCATAAAATTACATGAGCATCTTAGAGCAAGAATTGATGATGTTCTCTACAACGAAAATTCCAGTGAGGAATTAAAGGCCTTGCTTAATGTGCTTAAGGTAAATTGTACAAAGGATTTTCGTACATATTACTATGAAATATTAGAGAAGAATACCTCAAATTATTCTTCTGGAGCTTTAGAAGAGGCTAAAGAACTTATTGACTACTGTTATAACGAGGTGGTAGCCTCCAGTATCAAGGATAAGGACTTAGCTAATTTAAATATCCCTAATAGCTGTCAAAGCTTAGTTACTTCAGCACTAGATTTTGATACTACTACATCAGCGACAAATAATAAAATAGAGCTACAGGATAAAGCAAAGGAAAAATTGACCTGGGAGACTATTGGCCAATTAGTTAAAGAAATAGAAAATCTTCAGGTAACTAAAGGTATATCCTGGAATGATGCAATTCTAGAATATAAAAGTAAACAGAGATTATCTTCTTTCATTAGTATAGGGAAGTATTTAACAATATCGGCTGTAACCTATGCAATATCCTCCTGTGCCTTGCCTAATGACCCACATCTGAATTTTGCTGCCTCTTTGATGATGAATGAGTTTGTCGGCAGAATTGAAAATAAATTAAGAAAGCCTCAAAGTAATGATTTACTTCAATCGATAAATCAAGGCTTTAAAATAAATAAATTATTTTCTACAAGTGATACTTCTATTAATGCTAAAAAACTAAATCGTTAACAAATTCCTATAATCTTATTTAAGAATATTTTTATCTTATACATTTATATACCAAATAACTTTAAAAAAGTAGGTGTTATCCTACAGTCTATCAAAGCCTAAGGATTATGGCCTACTTTTTTAATAAGTATTAGTTTTTAATCTAGCACTGAATACATATTATCATAATACTTAGCATACTCACCAGAAATTATACTTTCAATCCATTGAGTATTATCTAAGTACCATTGAATTGTCTCTTTAATGCCTTGTTCAAATGTATAAACTGGCTTCCATCCAAGCTGAGTAGTTATTTTGGTATTGTCGATAGCATATCTTCTATCATGTCCCGGACGGTCTTTTACATATTTGATAAGACTTTCCGATTTACCAATTGAATTTATAATAATTTTAACTATCTCAATATTTGCTCTTTCATTGTTTCCTCCAATGTTATAAACTTCTCCTTCAATTCCTTTGTGAAGAACTGTATCAATAGCAGCACAGTGGTCAGAAACATGAAGCCAATCTCTTATTTGCATTCCATCTCCATAAACAGGAAGTTCTTTTGCTTTTAGGCAGTTATTAATCATAAGTGGAATTAATTTCTCGGGAAATTGATAAGGGCCATAGTTGTTGCTACAACGAGTGATGTTAATAGGTATTCCAAATGTTTCATTATAAGCTCTAACTATCATATCAGCACTTGCTTTTGATGCTGAATATGGGCTGTTAGGCATTAGTGGCATAGTCTCTACAAACATTCCTTTTTCACCTAATGCTCCATATACTTCATCTGTAGAAACTTGAAGAAATTTTACTCCAGGCTTATACTCTTTACAATACTTATCTTTAGGATTTACTTTCCAATACTTCTTAGCTGTATCTAGAAGAACTTGAGTTCCAATAATATTAGTTGTTAAGAAAACTTCAGGTTCTTCAATGCTCCTATCTACATGAGATTCAGCCGCGAAATTAACAACATGTGTCACATCATTATTTTTAAAGATCTCTTCTACTTTTTCTCTATCTCTTATATCGGCTTTTATAAATCTATAATTTGCTTTTTCATCAATATCTTTAAGATTTCCTAAGTTTCCTGCATAAGTGAGCGCATCCATATTAATTATTATATAATCAGAATACTTTTCTAGCATTAATTTAACAAAATTACTACCAATAAACCCAGCACCGCCAGTAACCAATATTGTTTTCATCTTATTTTACCTCTCGTTTCTTAAATAACTTCTTCTAATAATGATAATATATATTGACCATAGTCAGTCATTTTTAGACTTTCTCCTATATCTCTTAATTGAGCCTCATTAATGAACCCTCTTCTCCAAGCTATTTCTTCAAGACATGCAATATAAAAACCTTGTCTTGATTGAACAGCTTCCACATATTCTGCAGCTTTAAGCATGCCATCAGGCGTACCTGTATCCAACCATGCCATTCCCCGTCCTAAAAGAACAACATTTAAATCCTTGTTCTCTAGATATACATTATTAATAGCAGTAATCTCAATTTCTCCACGGTGAGATGGCTTAACATTTTTGGCAATATCAACCACACGATTGTCATAAAAATAAAGCCCCGGAACTGCATAATTTGATTTTGGATGTTCTGGCTT
>JAEXSY010000429.1 GCA_023440105.1 Bacillota bacterium | reverse complement strand
TAGAAGCTCCTACAATATACTTATTTCCGCGAGCTCTCTTAGTAACCCAGCTACTAACCTCACTGGTAAACTGCTCCTCTGTATCGGCTGTTTTTCCATCTACCTTTTCATCATGATTATCATCATTATTATAGCCACCCTGTCCAGGGAAACCACTGAGATGAGGCATTCCATCGCCATCATAATTAGGGGTAGCAAATTCTAGTTGATCTATATGAAGTGCTACTATCTTACCATCTTTATCAAATAAGGTATTAGCAAAAACTTGGTTTATACTGTAAACCTGGGTCCCCGTGTCATCTTTACCAGGACCTATACGAGGCATGAAATTGAAGCCTAACCCCTGCTTAGCTGCTCCTTTTATATCTAAAGGAATACGATTTTCATAAGCATTCTTTATTGCTCCTATAATATCTCCATGAGAATCCTTAAGGCTCATGGTAGCACCTGAGGTTATATCTGCCAGTTCCTTCTTCTCAGCATCAGTTAAAGCATCATATTTTACTTTATCTTTTTCCTCCTTAGCCTCAGCTTTAAGAGGTCTTCCATTTATATCAGAGGTATACTTATTAAACCACTCTTGAACTTCTTCTACAGTCATGCCTGTAAAGAGCTTCTCAAAAGCTTCCATCTGTGCTGTCCAAGTGGAAGAACCAACTATATATTTTTCTCCACGATCTCTCTTAGTTGCCCATCCTTTTACTTCTTCAATAAATCTTTCTTCTGTATCAGCAGTCTTCCCATCCACCTTTTCATCATGATTTGCATCATTATTATAGCCACCCTGACCTGGATATCCGCTGAAATGAGGCATACCATCTCCATCATAGTTTGGAGTTGCTACTTCAAGCTGGTCAATATACAGTGAAAGAATCTTACCCTCTCCATCAAATAAAACATTTGCAAAAACTTCATTAAAGCTATAAACCTGAGTATCTGTATCATCCTTACCTGGACCTACTCGTGGAACGCTTGTAATACCGAAGCCCTGATATACATCAGCAGCAGTCACAGAGCCTGAACCAGCTTCTTCCTTTTCTGGTGCAGGATACTTCTCAGGATCTAATGCATTATTAACTGCATCTATTATCGCTTTACTGGTTACAGTCGCCCCAGAAACCACATCTACATCTGTAGAATTAGCCTTAACAATTGCACCAGGAATATCCTTCAATGCTGGATCTGCTATACCCTCTGTTTCCTTATGTTCTGTAACCTTAACCGAAACTATCTTGTCCCCTTCCTTCTTTACTTCAACCTTCAGCTCTCCGCCAATACCTTTACCAACCCCTGTTAGGGTTTCTGCCTTGCCACCACTCGAGCATGCAACCATTGACATTGCAATCACTCCTGTTAAAACAACGGATAAAAATCTTTTCACTATAGTGCCCCCCTTAAAATTGTCCCTCGAATTAATCTTTATATTCTGTTATTTAATAACTAAGTAACATCAACTAACAGAATAAGCTCTAAGATTCGTTTGTTATTTTTCTAACATATACCACTTTTAAAGTATAGCATATTTTTGAAATTGTTCCAATATAATCCACTATATTTTTATAAAAAACAGTTTATTTATGCTTCCAATAATAAATATTGGCGCTTACTATGAAATTACGAAGTATAGTTCCTTAATAATAATAATTTGATAAATATCAAATTATTATTTAAGGGTTATGATAAGTTATATCATTTAGATTAAAATTGATATTTCTTATACAAAAATGATAGAATTTATTTGAAAATATAGCTTAAAGTAATCAGTATAAATAAAAAACACCGAATTATCGGTGCCTTTATTCTATCTATCTTCTCTAAAATATGAGAGCCCCAAACTAGCCGGGCCTTGATTTTCTTTATTTTTTCTAAGACCAGTAATCACTAAAACAATTATTGTTGCTATGTATGGAAGCATCTTGAAAAGCTCCTGTGAGCTTCTTGTAAGCCCCCCTATATAATAATACATCCAGTAAAGTATACCAAAAAGATAAGCTCCCCAAATGGTATTCTTAGGCTTCCAGGCTGCAAATATTACTAAAGCAACAGCTATCCAGCCCAGGGTTTCAATACTGCCATCATTGGCCCAGGTACCCTTGATATAGTCCATAACATAGTACACTCCACCTAATCCTGTTATACCTGCTCCAATGCAGGTAGCTACATACTTATATAGCGTAACATTTATCCCAGCTGCATCAGCAGTGGCTGGACTTTCACCCACAGCTCTGAGATTAAGACCTTTTCTCGTTTTTGACAGATAATATTGCATTATCAGCGCTACAGCTATTGCTACATAAACCAAAAAGCCATAGCTGAAAAATATTTCTCCAAAAGCTCCTAGCTTAGAAAACACTGGAAGCTTTGTTCTAAAAGCTGAACTTGTTACTCCAACAGATATCTGTCCTACTCCCCCAGCAAGCTTATTGAGAGAACCTCCAAAAAAGTTTCCCACTCCAGAACCAAAGATAGTTAAAGTAAGTCCAGTAACATTCTGATTTGTCTTTAGAGTTATAGTTAAAAAGCTATATATTAAACCAGCTAAGGCTGAAGCCAAGAAGCCACATACTAATGCTATAAGAACGCAGAGGAGTTTGTTAGGATTATCCGAAGCCCTTTCATAAAAGAATACTCCCACAAGGCTTGCTATTCCACCAAAATACATTATCCCTGGTACTCCTAGGTTTAGATTACCAGCCTTTTCAGTAAGGATTTCTCCCAAGGCACCAAACATGATTACCGTTCCAAAAACCACTGCAGCCTGAATTAATGAAATAATGCTATTCACCTCTAAGCCTCCTCCTTTCTTCCTCTAGTAAAAATAAGCTTATAGCTTATAAAAAATTCACTTCCCAATATAAAGAATAAAAGTATTCCAGTAATCATTTCTGAGGCATAGGAATTAAGATTATAAATTGAAGCAATTTCTATAGCCCCCTTATCAAGAAATATCAGTAACAATGATATAAGAATCATTACAAAGGGATTGAACTTTCCAAGCCAGGCAACTATTATTGCTGTAAATCCATTTCCTCCCGCAGTGCTAGTAGAAATTGTATGACTTGCTCCTGATACTCCAAGAAAACCAGCAAGACCACATACTGCACCAGATATTAGCATAGTCCTTATAAATAC
>JAEXSY010000089.1 GCA_023440105.1 Bacillota bacterium | reverse complement strand
TCACAGGGTACATATACATCAGATAAAAACTGCATCTCTATCTTAATTATACCATCACCGCTGCAAGCCTCACAACGACCTCCCTTTACATTGAAGCTGAACCTTCCTGGCTTATAGCCCCTCATCTTAGCCTCAGAGGTATTGGAAAATAACTCTCTTATGATATCGAAGGTTCCTGTATAGGTAGCAGGATTGGATCTGGGAGTCCTCCCTATAGGACTCTGATCTATATCTATAATCTTATCGATATTTTCTGCACCTAATATTTCCTTATGCTGTCCTGGAATCACCCTAGCTTTATTTACCAGCTTGTTTAAGCCTTTATAAAGAACTTCATTAATCAATGTGCTCTTACCAGAACCGGAAACACCTGTGACTAGAGTAAGTGTTCCCAGAGGAATTTCAGCGTTAACATTCTTCAGATTATTTTCCTTTGCTCCCTTTACAACAATCTTATTGCCGTTACCCTTCCTTCTCTCTTTAGGTACCTCAATCACCTTTTCTCCAGTTAAATATTGAGCAGTAATTGATTCCTTGACCTCTTTTATTTCTTCTAGAGTTCCTGCTGCAATAATTTTTCCTCCATGCTCACCAGCACCAGGACCTATATCTACAATATAGTCTGCTTCTTTGATAGTATCCTCATCATGCTCAACCACTACCAGGGTATTTCCTAAATCCCTAAGATGCTTTAGTGTAGCAATCAATCTGTCATTATCCCTTTGATGGAGACCTATGCTCGGTTCATCCAATATATACAAAACCCCCATAAGGCTGGAGCCAATCTGTGTTGCCAGTCTTATTCTCTGAGATTCTCCTCCCGATAGGGTTCCAGAATTTCGTGATAAATCCAAATAGTCAAGTCCCACATCTATTAAGAATTTGAGCCTGCTCTTTATTTCCTTTATGATCTGACTGCTGATAATCTTATTCTTCTCAGAAAACTCAATATTCTCTATATACTCTAATTCATCTCTTATGGATAAGTCTGTGAACTCATGAATGTTTTTATCCCCTACCGTTACAGCTAGAGCCTCAGGCTTAAGTCTTGCTCCCTTACACTTTGGACAGGGGTTATCACTCATATATTGTTCAATATCAGCCTTGATTGCATCAGAGTTAGTTTCCATATACCTCCTTTTTAAGGAATTAATTTCTCCTTCAAAATTATGATTAAACTGTCCTGAGGTATAGTCTCTTTGATAGGTTACTTTGAGCTTTTCACCTTTAGTGCCATATAAAAGAATATCTACTATCTTTTTAGGTAGATCCTTTATAGGTGTATTGAGATCAAACTTATATTTTTTGCTTAAAGCGGTTAATATGCTATAAGTCCAGGAATCCTCCTTGAGTCTTCCTTCTCCCCAGGTGACAATAGCTCCCTCCATAATGCTTCTATTCTTATCGGGAATAACTAAATCCTCATCTATTTCCAGCAGAGTTCCTAAGCCGTCACAGCGATCACATTTTCCGAAGGGTGAGTTAAAGGAAAACAATCTTGGTGCCAGATCATCTATGCTGATACCGCAATCCGCACAGGCAAATCTCTCTGAAAAGAGCAAATCCTCTCCGTCAATGATATTTATAATAACCAGACCATCAGCCAGCTTCAGGGCCATTTCTATAGAATCGGAAAGTCTTCTTCCAATATCCTCTCTTACTATCAATCTATCAATAACAGCTTCTATAGTATGCTTTATATTTTTCTCTAGGGTTATTTCATCCTCAGTAAGATCATTGAGCTCTCCATCAACTCTAGCTCTTACATATCCATTTTTCTTTATGCTTTCCAGCACCTTTTCGTGGGTACCCTTTCTCCCTCTTATGATAGGAGCGAGCACCTGAATTTTTGTTCGTTCTGGAAGCTCCATCACCTTATCCACAATCTGATCTACTGACTGTTGAGTTATTTCTTTGCCACAATTAGGGCAGTGCGGCACTCCTACCTTTGAATATAAAAGCCTTAGATAGTCATAGATTTCCGTCACAGTACCAACGGTAGATCTGGGATTTCTGCTGGTAGTTTTTTGATCTATGGATATAGCGGGAGAAAGACCCTCTATGCTATCCACCTCTGGCTTATTCATCTGGCCTAAAAACTGCCTGGCATAAGCAGAAAGGGATTCAACATATCTTCTCTGTCCTTCAGCATACAGGGTATCAAAAGCCAGGGAGGACTTACCGGAGCCTGAAAGCCCGGTAAAAACCACCAGCTTATCTCTAGGTATTTCTACTGTAACATTTTTTAAGTTATGTACCTTAGCTCCCTTTATCACAATATTATTTCTCATAATTAAATTTATTCCTCCATCAAAATAATGAAGAGAAAAGAATTTCTTCTCTCTCCTATTTATCATCTTCACTATTAACTTGTTTTATTTATTCTTTTTCTTCTTTTTAAGTTCCTTTATCTTATCTCTAAGATAGGCTGCTCTTTCAAATTGAAGGTTATTAGAAGCCTCCATCATTTCTGCCTGATACTTAGCTATTATCTCATCGAGAGCACCCTTCTCTTCCAAAAGAGCCTCCTCAAGAGATTGAAGCTTACTCTTACCTTTGTATTCTTCGTTATTCTCTGCAGTCTTTGTTGCTTCAATAATTTCTCTAATATCCTTAATTATAGTCTTTGGAGTGATTCCATGCTTCTCATTATATTCCATCTGAATGCTTCTTCTTCTATTGGTTTCTTCAATAGATTTATTCATGGACCTTGTTATGTTATCTGCATACATAATTACCTTGCTCTCTGAATTTCTCGCTGCTCTACCAATAGTCTGTATCAGTGAGGTTTCTGATCTTAAGAATCCTTCCTTATCGGCATCAAGTATAGCAACTAATGCCACCTCTGGAATATCTAAGCCTTCTCTTAAAAGGTTTATCCCCACAAGAACATCAAAGGTGCCTACTCTCAAATCCCTTATAATCTTCATTCTTTCTATAGTGTCTATATCAGAATGCATGTAAGTAGTTTTTATCCCCAAATCCTTTAGATATTTAGTCAAGTCCTCTGCCATTCTTTTTGTGAGAGTGGTCACGAGGGTTCTAAAGCCCTTTTCTGTGGTATTCTTTATTTCACCATAAAGGTCATCAATCTGTCCCTTTATTGGTCTAATTACTATTTCAGGGTCTATAAGTCCCGTAGGTCTTATAATCTGCTCTGCCACCTTTGTAGAATGCTCCAGCTCATAGGCAGCAGGTGTGGCACTAACAAACACCACCTGATTAAGCTTCTTTTCAAACTCCTGAAACTGCAGTGGTCTGTTGTCGTAAGCAGAGGGCAGTCTAAAACCATACTCCACCAGTGTTTTCTTTCTAGATCTATCTCCTGCATACATGGCTCTTACCTGCGGAAGGGTCACATGACTTTCGTCAATGAACATCAAAAAATCCTTAGGAAAATAGTCTATGAGAGTCTGAGGAGGAGTACCTGGTGCTCTACCATCTAATATACGGGAATAATTTTCTATACCACTGCAGTAGCCCATCTCTCTTATCATTTCTATATCATAGTTAGTTCTCTGCCTTAGTCTTTGTGCTTCTAAGGCTTTTCCTTCGTCTATAAGCTCTCGAAGCCTTACCTCCAGCTCTTCTTCTATGACTCTTATAGCCACCTCCAGCTTATCTCTTGAGGTGGCAAAGTGAGATGCCGGTGAAATGGTAATATGCTGTCTCTCACCAATAATATTGCCTGTAAGCACGTCAAACTCTCTAATTCTATCAATCTCATCACCAAAAAATTCTACTCTAAGTCCCTTATTGGAGTGAGAGGCCGGAATAATATCCAGAGAATCTCCCCTTACCCTAAAGGTTCCTCTAGCAAAATCTATATCATTTCTTTCATATTGAATTTCCACAAGCTTTCTTATTACCTCGTCCCTATCCTTTAACATTCCCTGTCTTAAGGATAAAGTCAGCTTAGCATATTCCTCAGGATTACCTAGTCCATAAATACAGGATACGGAAGCTACAATTATAACATCTCTCCTCTCTAGAAGAGCAGAGGTAGCTGAGTGCCTGAGCTTATCAATCTCATCATTTATAGATGAGTCCTTTTCTATAAAGGTATCAGTCTGAGGAACGTAAGCCTCTGGCTGATAATAATCATAATAGGATACAAAGTATTCCACAATATTGTCTGGAAAAAACTCTTTAAATTCAGAACAGAGCTGTGCTGCTAGAGTTTTATTATGAGCTAAAACCAAAGCTGGTCTTTGAAGTCTTTCAATTATATTGGCCATGGTAAAGGTCTTACCAGAACCAGTAACTCCTAAAAGGGTCTGAAATTTATTGCCCTCCTCTATGGAGCTCACTAAAGCATCTATCGCTTGAGGTTGGTCTCCTGTTGCCTTGAATGAAGACTTTATTTTAAAATCCATATATTCACCCCCAAAACTTACTTTTAACCAAAACAAAAAACACATGTTCGCATATAATCATTCTAATACTAGTAAGAATAATAATCAAGGAAAATATTTCCCAAATGCTATTATTATATTATTCCCAAAATAATATAAAAAATCAAGGCAAAAAAGGACCATTAGGAGAGTTATGCTCATAATAGTCCTTTCAACATCAGCAACCAAATAAAATATTAATTTTTATAGAATTTTATCTTCCTGCTATCTTTAATGCTTTGGATATATGTCCATTGGTATCTCTTAGAAGCTTTTCACCTTCTTCTTTAGACACCTCAGCGAGAATCATCAGAATAGATAGCTTAACATTATAAGCTGTTTCCTCTAATACTTTTTCAGCATCCTCTCTAGAAGCTCCAGTAGCTTCTACAACAATTCCCTTAGCTCTTTCTACTAGCTTTTTATTAGTAGCTCTAACATCCACCATCAGGTTTCCAAATACCTTACCAGTCTTTATCATTGCTCCTGTGGATAACATATTCAATACTAGCTTCTGTGCTGTTCCAGCCTTCATTCTTGTGGAGCCAGTAACAACCTCCGGACCAACTACAGGAGCTATAGATAAATCTGCAACATGTGAAAGCTCAGAATCAGGATTACAGGTCACAGCCACAGTTTTAGCTCCTATTTCCTTGGCATATTCAAGTCCTCCTATAACATAAGGAGTTCTTCCACTAGCAGCCAAGCCTACAAGCACATCCTTATCAGAAAAATCTATTGCCTTAAGATCCTCTACACAGAGCTCCCTAGAGTCCTCTGCTCCTTCCTTAGCTTTAAATATAGCTTCTTTTCCTCCAGCAATAATTCCCTGAACAAGCTCTGCAGAAACCCCATAGGTAGGAGGGCACTCAGATGCATCTAAAATACCAAGACGTCCAGATGTTCCAGCACCAGTGTATATCAGTCTTCCACCATTTTCAAAAGCCTCAGCTATTACATCCACAGCCTTAGCTATTGTTTCAAGCTCCTTCTCTACAGCTAATGCCACAAGCTTATCTTCATTATTAATCATTGTCACCATTTCAAGGGTAGAAACCTTATCGATATTAACTGTATTAGGATTTCTCTTTTCTGTAACTAACTTACTCAAATCTATTTTCATTTTTTATACCTCCCTAAGGTTAGTATCCTACGGATAATATACTTATATAAATAATATAACCTTTTTGAAATAATATTACAATATATTAATCAATAATAAGAAATATATTTCACCCATCCACTCCCCCACCAACAACAAAAAAGAGTGCCAATCCCCTCAGCACTCTTCTAATCTCTTAATCTCTTAATCTTCTAATCCTTTAATCTTTTAATCCTTTAACTCTTACTTCTTACCTCTTACCTCTTACTTAAACTCACTTCTTTTTAAACTTATCCAAAATATCCTTAAAGCTATCACCATTCATCTTGATAATCTTATTCTCCGCAGGAATCACCCTAGGAACCAGAACTAAACCTAACCTTTCTACTCCTTTTCGGGACAGATTAACATCCTTTAGCTCTCCCTTATAATTTTTGATTCTTATAGCTACCTTATTTAAGCTTTCCTTCAGTTCGGAATAAATAGAGGCTTCATTGCTTACATGATTACCATTAACCTCTATAATTTTATCTCCACTTTTAAGACCAGCTTTAAAGGCTGGAGATTCAGGAGCAACCTCAAGAATCATTAGACCTTCGTCATCGCTGACATATTTAGGAGATCTTTTTGTCTCTAGCCTTTTCTGAAGGTAAAGCATCAACTCATGTCCTCCAGCACAAAAGACAATCACTGTAATCTCTCCAAAAATTCCAAACCTAGCTAACTGAGCTACAATGGTGAGCAATATACCATATACAAGTATACCTAATCCCGATTGAAATGCTTTAGTTCCTTTATCATTGGTGAAGGTAACACCTGAATATCCTAACACTCCATAAAAAGGAATCATTGTTAGTACAGCAGTCTTTATAATATCTAAAGTATTGCTGGATTTAAACAGCGGCCACCAGTCTGGGGTTGAAACAGCTATGGTTCCTATAGCGCTCCCTGGGGTTTGGGCATAAATAATAAACAATGCCACTGGAATAGCCCAGTATCTTTTTAATGCAAAGCCTCCAATTATTTTGTTATCTTTTGTAGTAAAAATAGGGATAGCACCCTTATGAC
>JAEXSY010000387.1 GCA_023440105.1 Bacillota bacterium | reverse complement strand
ACTACATAATAATATTATCACTTTATATTATTTCCCTCAAGGTTAAATGATACTCTATATCAATATCCTTTCATAGCTCAGATTTTAAAAAGTAAATAATTAAATATATTTATTAGGTATAAAATTTTTCAAAATAAACATTCTATATATGTAATATATTTTACCAATTAAGGAGGATTACAATGAAAAAAGTACTCTCTACAATTATGGCTTTGCTTATAGCTACTGGACTCAGTGCCTGCGGCTGCGGCAATGGCACAGATAACAACACTGGTGCAGGAGCAGGAGCAGATAAAGAAAATACTGCTGGCACAGAAACAGGTAATGGTGCTAATACAGGTAATAATGAAAATACAGGGAACGGCACTAATACTGGTAATAATAATGGAGCCACTAACAATGGTGCAAATACTGGTAACGGCACTGCTACAACCAAAACCTATAAGGATGGCACCTATACTGGTAAAGGAGAAGATTGGGAACACGGCTCTGAAGAGGCTGTAGTTACAATTAAAGGTGGAAAAATAACCAATATAGAGCTGAGAAGATTAGACAAAGAGGGAAAAGAAATAGATTATGCTAACTGGACTGGAAAAGAAGTTAACGGAACAACTTATCCTAACCTTAATCAGTACAGAAAAGATGTAGC
This sequence comes from Bacillota bacterium, assembly GCA_023440105.1. Taxonomy (GTDB): domain Bacteria; phylum Bacillota; class Clostridia; order Clostridiales; family Clostridiaceae; genus JAEXZL01. The sequence goes on along the minus strand of JAEXSY010000387.1, from coordinate 2,736 downwards.
TAAAACTATGATAGATAGGCAGAGCGCTGACGCAGATGTTATCACTGGAGCAACTGTTTCCTGCGAAAACTGGATTATCGCAACACAAAGAGCTCTTGAAAAAGCTACCAAATAATTAACCTGATTATTAGCTCGAGCTCTCGTAAATATTATATAATATAAAAATAAGCTCATCTTAAAAAATGAGCTTATTTTTATTCCTTTTTATTCTTACAAAGCTTATCCAGCTTTAATAATATTTTTCTGTATTTTTCATCAGTATTTGGGTTATCATATAAAGCTTTATAGCTTATATCCTCAATCTTTACTTTAAATATATTATCAATATTTTCATTATATAGCTTATAGAGAAAATCCCTGTAGGCTTCCTGAACTCTCTTAGAATAATCTATAGTGCTTCTATCACCTATTGTATGATTTATAGTTTCAATAAGTGCATAAAGCTGATATATATAGCTAAGCTCCTCTAGCTGATATTTACTGCTCAAGGCAGCAATTACTGAGGAGTACTTTTCATTAATAGGAAGCAGTACCGGTTTAATCTCTTTGCCTGCTTCAGTCAGTTTGGCTATTCTCATACTCTCATATAAAGCGGTGCAGATATCCAGCCTGATTATATTTGCATATTCGCAGAGCCTCTTTTTTTGATACTCCTTATCATAATTAATATTTTCATAGAGCAGCTTCTTCTGCTGAATTAAATTAAGCTTAGTGCTTTTTTTGGTAATAATCCAGCTGCAATAAGCCCCAAGAAGTGTTCCTATAATAATGGCTCCAGCAGAAATAAAGGTATTTATCAAGGGTATTGGAATATCCTTTAACAAAGCCTCCTCTCCTCTCTCTTAAATGTACTTTGGTAAACTTATTTTTTCATTTAAGAGAGTAATTATTCAAAAGTCTGAGGATCATAAGAAAATAATCCTTCCATATTTACGCTTTCCCACTTGAAGAACCATCTCTCCTTTTGAAAGCACTATATCCTCAAGAACCTTTATGCCATCAGCCTTTACAGCACCCTGGGATATAAGCCTCTTAGCCTCACTTTTGCTTTCTGCAAAGCCAATTGCTTTAATAGCCTCAGAGAGCTGTATACCTTCTGTAATTTTAAACTCTTCCATTTCCTCTGGCAGCTCTTTCTTTTGAAAAATTTTATTAAAATTATCCTTTGCCTTGAAAGCTTCCTCTTCTCCACAGTATAAGGTGGTTATTTCTACAGCTAGCTCTTCTTTAATATTTCGAGGATTCTCTCCACTCTTAAGTCTTTCTTTTATTTTTTCCACCTCATTGGGATGAATATCTGTAGCCAAATTAAAATATTTAATCATCAACTCGTCAGGAAGGGACATTATCTTTCCAAAAATACTATCTGCCTCCTCCATAACTCCCACGTAATTTCCCAGGCTCTTGCTCATTTTCTCTTTGCCATCAAGTCCTTCTAGAAGGGGCATGAATAGTGCAGCTTGGGCTTCTTTTCCATAATCCTTCTGCATGGTTCTTCCCATGAGAATATTAAATCTCTGGTCTGTTCCTCCTAGCTCTATATCTGCTTCTATTTCTAGAGAGTCATAGGCCTGCATTAAGGGATAAAAGAATTCATGGATTCCTATAGCCACTCCTTTTTCAAATCTCTTCTTAAAATCCTCTCTTTCAAGCATTCTAGCCACGGTATACTTAGATGTAAGCTCAATTATATCCTTAAAGTTCAATTTGGAAAGCCATTGACTATTAAACCTTACCTCTGTTTTTTCCTTGTCTAACACTTTAAAAATCTGCTCCTCATAGGTCTTGGCATTAGCCAGTACCTCTTCCCTAGAAAGCTGTTTTCTTCCCTTAGATTTTCCCGTAGTATCCCCAATCATTCCTGTAAAATCCCCGATGATAATAGTACACTTATGTCCTAAATCCTGAAGCTGTTTTATCTTTCGAAGTACTACTGCGTGGCCTAGATGTATATCAGGAGCAGAAGGATCTAAGCCAAGCTTTATCCGTAGAGGTTTATTCTCCTTTATGGAATTCTCAAGCTTTTTCTTAAGATCCTCAGTGTTGATAATTTCCTCAGCCCCCTTAGCAATAATTTTAAATTGTTCTTCTACTGGCAGCATTTTACTCCCTCCTTAAATTATTTTTTTCTAAAAATTAAAAAGCTCCCGTCCTCGGTATAATTACCGAGGACGAGAGCATTATCTCGTGTTACCACCTCAATTTATGAACACCTCACGGTATCCACCTCTTCGAGTACGCACAGACAGAAGCTAGTCTAATATACTCTAGCATTATAAGGTATGCAGATAGCCCAAGACAGCCTACTCTTCCCATGGAATTTTGGTGCTCCACTCAGGGAGGTATTCAAAATAGCCTCTTATCTTCCTTTCACCAGCCGGAAGCTCTCTTTATAAGAAAAACCAAATCTACTCTTTCCCATCACTGTGTTTATTCATAATTGATTTATAGCTATTATGAGCTAATTTTTTAAAAAAGTCAATATATTACTAGAGCGATTTCTACTTCCACAAGAACCAGATTAATACATAGCCTACGTTGACCGCCGCAAGGGTAAAGGGAATACCATATTTCATGAAGGTTTTTGCCTGTACCTCATAGCCTTCCTTCCGGAGAATTCCTATACCTGTGATATTTGCCGATGCTCCTATTGGAGTCATATTACCTCCTAAAGTAGCTCCAGTCAAAAGTCCGAAATAGAGAAGGTTCGGGTCAATACCTAGGTTACCTGATATT
>JAEXSY010000376.1 GCA_023440105.1 Bacillota bacterium | reverse complement strand
TATCTTATTATGGTCTCATTGTGCATATATCTGCTGCAGTAACAAGAATTCTAGAAGGAAGCTGTATAGAAGATACCGTAGAGGAGCTGAAGCCAGAAGAGGATTATCAGCTGACTAAGGAGATAGTTTTGGCCATGGAAAGGGAGTTTAAGATAGATTTTACACCAGCAGAATATGCTTATATTTTTATGGAGATAAGAGGTGCAAAGCTAAAGCTACCTAAAGAGGACTCAAAGATAAATCTAGGCTTTAGCTCTGATAGAATTCTACATCTTGTTGATTCAATGATTGATGCCTTTGATGAAAGTCTTGCCTTTTCTTTGAAATATGATCATGATTTTATAACAGGCTTAATCTGTCATCTTGAACCAACTATATTCAGGCTTAATAAGGATATGATGATTTATAATCCTATGCTTCAGGAAATTAAAATTCATTATCAGGAATGTTTTGATAAAAGCAGAAGGGTTGCTAGAGTACTGGAGGATTTTTTAGGTGTACCTGTAAATGATCATGAGGTAGGGTATCTTGCCATTCATTTTGGTGCTGCTTTAGAAAGAATGAAAAGCAATAAGGAATTAGAGAGAAAGATTGATATTGGTATAGTATGTGAAAGCGGGATAGGTCTTGCAAGACTTATGCAGGTTAAGCTTGAGAGCTACCTGAAAAAAGAAGCCAATCTCTATGTTTTTTCTAGAGAGGATATTGACCATGAGACTCGAGAAAAAATAGATTTCTTTGTAAGCAGTATTAATCTTGATGAATTTGAGGTGGATTATGTCAGTGTTAGTCCTTTTTTAAGTGAAATGGACTATAAAAATATACAAAGTAAAGTAAAGGGGTATTTTAAAAGCCCTAAAAAGTATCGGAAAAGAGGGAGCTTAAGAAGTACTGAAGAAATTAACTATATAGCACTGCAGATAGATGCTATACTTAGTCGATTCTCTGTTATGAAGGTTAAGGACGATATATCCTTTGATAGCCTGATTGGATATATTAGTGACACCATTGCAGAGAACAAAGAAAAAGCCTTAATAATAAATAGGGATATACAGGCCCGTGAAAGGCTACTTACACAGATATTTGAACAGGAGGGATTTGCACTTCTTCATTGTAGAACCAAAGGAGTTTTAAACAATACCTTTTATATATTTAATCCTGAAGAAGAGGAATGCTTTACAGATGCTTATATGAAGAAGGTTAGAAGCGTAATTGTTATGCTAATGCCAGAAAGTCAGCATAACGATATAAATATGAAGCTTCTAGGTAATATAAGCAGTTCGTTAATTAGTGAAGAGAGTTTTTTAATTAATATTTTTCAAGGTAATGAAGCAGTTATAAGGAATCAGCTGGGAGATATTCTCGGTGATTATTTTGAAAGATTCCTAAATCAATGAAAAGGATATGGTGAATATGGAGCAGATTCTAAAGGAGAATAATATTTTTATAAACTGTAAAGGTGAAGATAAAGAAGCTATAATAAGGAAAATTGGGGATATATTTTATAGAGAAGGGTGTACTACAGAAAGGTATACCTCAGCTATGCTGGAAAAAGAGTCTCTTATGAACACCTATATAGGCAATTCCATTGCAATTCCTCATGGGGTTGAGAATGCAAGAGGTGAGGTGCTGAAATCCTGCATAGTTGTTATGATATTCCCTGAAGGGATTGACTGGAACGGTGAAAAAGCAAAAATTGTTATAGGGATAGCCGGAACTGGCAATGACCACATAAATATATTATCTAATATTGCCTGCGTATTAAGTGATGAAGAGGTTGTAAGCAGGGTTATAGAGAGCGATAGGGCTGCTATTATGGAGATTTTTGGCTGTAATGATTAGAATATAAGAGTAATTTAAAGCTAATAGGATGGTGATAGATTTGATAATAACTGTAACAATGAATCCTGCTATTGACAAAACAGTTGAAGTGAAAGAGTTGAAGATTGGTACTTTAAATAGAATAGCAAATGTTTTATATGATGCTGGTGGAAAGGGCATTAATGTTTCAAAGGTTATAAAGGAATTGGGGGGAGAAACCTTAGCTTGCGGTTTTTTAGGGAAGCAGGGGAGTGAGATTATTTTAAATCATCTTTCTAAGGAAGGTATAAAAAATGATTTCATATTAGTGGAAGGAGAAACAAGAACTAATATGAAAATCCTTACCAACGATGGAAGGGTGACAGAGCTTAATGAACCCGGGCCTACTATAACTGAAAAGGACATGGATAGGCTTAATGAGAAGCTTTGCAGCTATGCTGACAGCAGTACTATTTTTGTATTAGCTGGGAGCGTACCTAGGGGAGCTAATATGGACATATATGGAGCTCTTACTGAAAAGCTTAAGTCTAAGGGAGCAGCTGTTATAGTAGATGCTGACGGTGAGCTATTTAAAAGAGCTTTAGAGAAGGGGCCAGATATTATTAAGCCTAATAATCTTGAGATTGTGGAATATTTTGATAGCAAGGAGTCCCTTAGTGATAAAGAGCTGGCTTTAAAATGTAAAGATCTACTCAATAAGGGTATAGAGCTGGTGGTTGTTTCACAGGGAAGTGAGGGAGCACTATTTATTAGGGGTAATGATGCCTATAAAGCACAAGGACTTAAGGTGAAAAGTCATTCCACCGTAGGGGCAGGAGATTCAATGGTAGCTGCACTAGCCTATGGTTATGAAAAGGATATGCCCATAGAGGATATCATCAGGCTTTCCATGGCTGTGGCTGCTGGTGCAGTTACAACCCTAGGAACAAAACCGCCATCTTTTGACCTTGTAAAGGAGCTTATGGAAAAGGTAATCATTGAAAAATTATAATCAGCCTATAGGGCATCAGGAGGGAGAACTTATGAAAACAAAAGCAGTGAGAATGTATGGTGCAGATGATTTGCGCCTGGAGGAATTTGAATTGCCAGAAATAAAGGATGATGAAATTCTTGTAAAAATAATCACTGATAGTATATGTATGTCTAGCTATAAGCTTGTGAAGCAAGGGAAAAAGCATAAGAGAGCTCCTCAAAATATTGATACTAATCCTATAATAATAGGGCATGAATTTGCAGGAGTTATTGAGAAGGTAGGTAAAAAATGGGCTGATCAATTTAAAGTAGGTCAAAAGTTCGCACAGCAGCCTGCCCTGAATTATAAAGGAAGTCTTGCTTCTCCGGGCTATTCCTATGAATATTTTGGTGGAGCATGTACCTATTGCATAATACCCAATGAGGTTATGGAGCTTGGATGTCTTTTAAACTACAATGGAGATAGTTTTTTTGAAGCCTCTCTAGCAGAGCCTATGAGCTGTATAATAGGTGGTTATCATGCCAATTATCATACTAATAAGCAGAATTATAATCATTCCATGGGAGTTAAGAAGGGTGGAAATATTATTATTCTTGGAGGCTGTGGGCCTATGGGCTTAGGTGCCATAAGCTATGGTTTATCAATAGAAAATAAACCTAAAAGGATTGTTGTTACAGATATTGATGAGGATAAAATAAATAGAGCAAAGGATATGATTACTCCTTTAGAGGCAGAGAAAAAGGGAGTTGAGCTTATATATGTTAATACCTCAGCAATGGAAGATCCTTATAAGGAGCTGATGGCTCTTACAGATGGACACGGATATGATGATGTCTTCGTATATATTCCTGTAAGGCAGGTGGCAGAGCTGGGAGATAAGCTGCTCGCATTTGATGGATGCATGAATTTCTTTGCTGGTCCTACAGACAGTGAGTTTAAGGCGGAGATTAATCTGTATAACTGTCATTACACCAGTACCCATATTATTGGCACTACAGGAGGAAATACCGATGACCTCATTGAGGCTCTTAATCTCTCTGAAAAAAAGGAAATAGAGCCTGCGGTGATGGTAACTCATATAGGTGGTATTGACTCAGTGGCAGAGGCAACACTTAAGCTTCCGGAAATTCCAGGAGGAAAGAAGCTTATTTATACACAGATAGATCTTCCTTTAACAGCTATTGATGATTTTGAGAGTCTAGGAAGAACAGAACCTCTATTTAAGAAACTGGCTGAGAGCTGTAAAAGTCATAAAGGACTTTGGAATTATGAAGCAGAAAAAATTCTTTATGACCATTTTAGTATAACCTATTGAAAAATTGAAGGCTCATTGATAAAATGAGCCTTTTTTTTGAAGAATTCAAGGGTACTATCTTAAGGAAATGAAGGTATTGTAAAGTTAAAAATGATAATTATAAACGATTTTAATTTCAAAATATTTTATAATATTTGACTATTCGACAAAATAAGTATATAATATATTATATTATTCTATAAAGCTACAATTAATAAAAGGCCGAATATCTTGTAAGATAACGGGAGAACCATTGTTTTGGGGTGAAGTCATATCTATGACAGGAAACCTTCTATTCCTAACCCGTCAGCTAATCTCGTAGGCAGTGAAGGATGTAAATATTTGCACGATATAATATCTATAATTATAGAATTATATAGTTTTTTTATCATATGTTCTTTTCTGCCATTCAAATTTGAATGGCATTTTTTATTTTATAGCTTTTAAAATACTCACTTATAAAGGTTGATACTAACATAAAGGAGGTACCTATGCTTAAATTTGAGAATGTAACTATGTCTTATGGGAACCATGAGGTATTATCATCACTTAATTTAGAAATTAAAGAGGGACAGCTAGCGGTGCTCATTGGTCCCTCGGGATGTGGAAAAACAACTACACTTCAGCTAATAAATCGTTTGATTATTCCAACTCAGGGGAAAATCTATATAAATGGTGAGGATATCTTAGGTATTGATCCTGTAAAGCTAAGAAGAGGTATTGGCTATGTTATTCAGGAAATTGGTCTATTCCCACATATGACCATTGAGCAAAACATAGAAATTGTTCCCAAGCTTCAGAAGTGGCCGGAGGATAAGAGAAAAGAGCGTACCAAAGAGCTTATGAAGCTAGTGGGAATGGATGAAAAGTTTTTAAAAAGATATCCATCCAGTCTAAGTGGAGGTCAGCAGCAAAGAATAGGCCTTCTAAGAGCTCTGGCAATAGAACCACCGATAATACTCATGGATGAGCCCTTCGGCGCCCTTGATCCAATAACCAGAGAATCACTTCAGGATGAGATTAAGAAGCTGCAGAAAAAACTTAAAAAAACCATTGTTTTTGTTACTCATGACATGGATGAAGCTATTAAACTGGCAGACGTAATTATCCTTATGAAAGATGGACAAGTAGTACAGGCAGCTTCTCCTGAGGAGCTTCTTACAAACCCAGCTAATGAATTTGTGGAGCAGTTTATAGGAAAGCATAGAATAAGTGGAGGAAAGCTGGATACAGTTAAGGATGTTATGAGAAATGACCCAGTAGTAATAACCTCAGATAAGGGGATTGCTGAGAGTATAGCTTTAATGCAGCATAAGAGTGTTAGTGGATTGTTGGTTGTTAATGAAGAAAACCAGCTTCTAGGGTCCGTGGCCATTGAAGATATCACAGAGCATAGAAGGAAAGGTATGACTATAGGAGAGATTCAGCATAGGGATATACCTAAGGTTACCCCTGAGGTTTCTGCAAAGGAAGCATTTAATTTAATGATTGAAAAGCATATAGATGCACTAGCTGTGGTAGATGAAAACAATCGTGTAGTAGGAATAGTAACTAAAACTAGCATGGTAAAATCCTTGGCCCAAGTAGTTTGGAAGGAGGATGACAATGAATGAATTCCTAAGAGCTTTTATTGAAAATAAAGATTTGATAATCACAGCTATTCAGGAGCATGTATTAATATCCTTTGTAGCCATTGTTTTGGGAATAATAATTGCTCTCCCTACCGGTGTGCTTTTGACCTTTAATAAACGAGCTGCATCAATAGTCCTTGGAATATTTGGAATTGTAAACACAATACCCAGTCTCGTACTCTTAGGTATAGCGATGATATTCCTTGGTCTTGGTTTTGTCCCTGCTGTAGCTGTTCTCTTTGTATATTCTCTGCTGCCAATAATGAGGGCTACTTATACAGGAATCATGGAGGTAGATAAAAAATATATAAAAGCAGCTAAAGGTATGGGAATGAGTCCTTTACAGATATTAAGACTTGTACAAATACCTCTTGCAATGCCTGCAATAATCACAGGTATACGCTTATCGGCAGTATATATAATCAGCTGGGCGACTCTATCCGCTTTTATAGGGGCAGGAGGATTAGGAGATCTGATTTGGATGGGGCTTCAATCCTATAATTTTAATTTAGTTTTTTGTGGTGCGGTGCCTACGACGGTTTTAGCCTTCGGAGTGAGTATACTTATGAATGCTCTCATTCATTATTCCGAGAGGAAAAGCACTGGGGAGGTGCATTCATGAAGCTTGATAAAATATTCAGTGCTTTGATTGTTCACTTAAAAATATCCTTTATCGGTGTGATACTGGGAAGCATACTAGGGATAATTCTGGCTTCTTTCATAATTAATTCAAAAAAAGCATCGAAAGTAATTATGACTGTTGTAGATGCAATTCAAACAGTGCCAACCATGGCTATGCTTATCTTCATAATGTTAATTTTTGGACTCAATGATAATACTGTAATATGTGCTATATTCCTGTATTCTTTGTTCCCCATAGTGAGGAATACTTATGTTGGATTGTCCAGTGTAGATGCCGGTATACTTAGAGCTGGAAAAGGTATAGGAATGACAAGGATGCAATTATACTTCAAGGTAAAGCTTCCTCTAGCGATGCCTTATATAATAGCTGGAATAAGGCTGGCGATTGTCACTGCCCTTGCTACCACCACAACAGGAGTATTTGTTGGAGCAGGTGGTCTTGGAGGATATATATGGAGGGGCATACAGACTAGAAATAATTTGATGATACTTTCTGGGGCAGTACCGGTGTCTTTGTTAGCGATTATCTTTGAATACCTATTAGGATTTATTGAGAAAAGACTAAAAAAAGGTAGATAAAATAAGTGTATAAATTTTATAGGGAAGGATGAATGAATATGAAAAAAAAGATTTGCTTGCTATTGACC
>JAEXSY010000364.1 GCA_023440105.1 Bacillota bacterium | reverse complement strand
TCTCTATATGGCTTAAAATCCTCCTGAAGCATTCTGCCAAAGTTCTCCTCTGCAGACCCTGCTGGAGGACCATAATTATTTGCTAAGTCAAAATGAGTAACACCTAAATCGAAGGCTCTTCTTGCTATAGCTCTTCCGTTTTCATAGGTATCTACACCACCAAAATTATGCCACATTCCCAAGGATATTACTGGGAGCTTTAATCCGCTCTTCCCACATCTCCTGTAAACCATTTCCGAATATCTATTATCTGATGCAATATATACCATAAAATCCTCCTTTTACTAACTTTATTATAATTAATCATATCAAAAATCCCCCTAATAATAAATAGAATTTATTATTAAGAGGGATTCATCAATACTCAGTTATTTATTTTTCTCACTAATAAACATACCCCGATCCAGGATGCTCATAACCTGATCCACTACTCGATCAAAATCATCAAAATCTTCATCAAACATAACATATTTCAAGCCAACAAAATTAGAAACACCCATGAGAAAATAGCTAGCAATCTCCGGATCTATATCAGAATAAACCTCTCCATCCTTTTGAGCCTTCTTAAGCCCCGTAAGATATCTATGAGCAAAGTCCTCATAGTATTCTATAAAAAGCTCCTTATTAATATAAAGAGACTCCCATATTATATTGTAAGCATGCTTATTATCCCTGGTAAACTTCAAAAAGGTTTTAAGACCGATTCTTTCCATATCCCTACGATTATCAGCACTCTGAGCTGACAAACTAATCGCTTTTCTAATCTGATGACTATAGCATCCCAAAAGATACTTATATAAGGAATATTTATCCTTAAAATATATATAGAAGGTACCTAAAGCTATCCCAGCCTTTTGAGTTATATCCACGATATTTGTCCCATGATAACCCTTTTCATAAAAAAGCTGCTCTGCTGCCTCCAATATTTTTTCTAAGGTTGCCTCACCTCTCTTAGTCTTAGGTTGATTTATTAAATTTTCCATTGTATCCTCCGTTTTGCTATAAAAACTGAAATATTTTATACCACAATGATAATTATAACATTTATTCCTGTAAGAGAAAATAAATAACCTCAATAAATAGCAATATAATTCAAATTTACCTATAGTTAACATTAAATATGTCGGAGTAACATGGTTCTAGGCATTATTAACAAAACCAAGAACCAAGCTGGTGAACAAAGATGGCTTTTCATACATGGAGGCATGACCGCATCCTGAAAGAATAACAAGCTCTGAATTAGGTATACCATCCTTTAAAATTCTCTGCTCTTTCAAAGGAGTTAAATAATCCTCTTCCCCACCTACAATAAGAGTTGGACATTTTATCCTGTGAAGCTCCTTCTCTGTATCGTGGTTTTCCGCTGACCTTGTAAGCCTGACCATAGCCTCTAAAAACTTCTTATCATTAAAAGGACCTGCTGTCAGAAGCTTTTTTCTATCCTCCATCCACTGCTGATTCTTTTCATAAAAGCCTGGAGAATAAATTACAGGTATTGTAGTCAAATAATAATTCAAAGAGTTATCAATGCTGAGATTCCACCCCTCCCCTATATCTCTAAGCCATGGTCCTGTTTTGCTGGTAGTATTGAATAAGAGCAGTCTTTCAACGGAATCAGGGTTCTCTATTGCAAACCTTTGTGCAACCTCACCACCATAGGATATACCAACAATATTTACCTTATCCAAGGCCAGGTACTCCAAAAGCTCCCGGATAAGCTCACTCTGAAGCCCCTGATCATATTCTAACCCTTCTAGCTTATCAGACTTACCCTGATCAAAAAAATCCACCAGTATCAATTTATTATTTCTAGAAAAGGCTTCAACAAAGATGCCCCAGCTCATGGTAGACATCATTATTCCATTAAGGAGTAAAATAGGTTTACCTTCTCCTATAACCTCATAATAAACCTGCTTTCCCTTAAAATCAAAAAACGCCATGGCACTGCCTCCTCACTTTAAATAATTCTAAGCTTCTCTGCATCCTTTCTTAATTGTTCCCTAAACTTTGGATGAGCTATGCTTATGAGCTTCTCTACCCTGGTTTTTATATTAGTACCTCTTAAATTAACAGCTCCATACTCAGTAACCACTATATCCACATCGTTTCTTGAAAGGGAAACCACAGCCCCTTCCTTAAGCATAGGAACAATCTTTGAGATTTCTTCTCTTTCTCCTGTTTCCTTGTTCCTTACCATAGCTGTAGAATAAAGAGCTATAATAGATTTACCATTCCTAGCTTTTTGCGCTCCTATAGCTGTATCAGCCTGTCCTCCTGTCCCGCTAAACTGCACTGGACCTATAGATTCTGAACAGCACTGCCCTGTCAAATCAATTTCTATGGTAGTATTTATTGAGACCTGATTGTCATTAAGCCTAATTGTATCGGGATTATTCACATAGTTGCCATCTAAAATTAAAACAGAAGGATTGTCATCCAAAAAGTCATATAGCTTTTTATTTCCTAAGGCAAAGGTGCATACTATCTTACCCTTATGGAGAGTTTTCCTACTTCCATTGATAACTCCCAGCTCCGCCAGCTCCACCATCCCTGAGGTCATCATTTCCGTATGGACACCCAGATCCTTTTTGTCTTTCAAATATGAAGCTACAGCATTGGGGATACCGCCAATTCCAAGCTGTAAGCAGTCCCCATCCTTAATGAGCTCTGCAATATTCGAGCCAATAAGCATATCCTTTTCACTAGGCTCTACATCTCCTAGAACAGGAACAGGGTAATCTGTTTCCACTAAATAATCTATCTCACTATAATGAATCTCCACATCTCCAAAGGTTCTAGGATAATTCTTATTAATTTCTAATATTACAATATCAGCCTCTTTAATCATTCTCTTTTCATAAGTATTAGATAGGGAAAGGGAAATATAGCCATGCTTATCAGGATAGGTTGCACTACCTACATATATATTAGGCTTTACATAATCTAATCTCTTAATTCCTGCAAGATGGAGATGATTAGGGATAAAGGAAACATTCCCATTACCATGAGCCTTTCTAAGGGCTGGTGAATAAAACCAACCATCAATATTAAAAACATCCTTATACTCTTCTTGCAAAAACTCTCCTCGTGACATTGGAAGGCAGTTGGTTATGGTTACATTTTTCACTCTCCCAGCAATGGTGTGAATATTATTCATAAAACCTTGTGCCTCAGAGGCTCCCAGTCCCGTTACAATTACATCATCTGATTTCACCAGGGCCAAGGCTTCCTCAATAGTTACAAGCTTATCTTTATAGTCCATATTAGGCTCCTCCTTTATTAAAATTAATAGACAGGTTCCCCTGCCTATTAATAATCCATTAGTTTCCTAGAATTGCATCCATTGCCTTAAGTCCATCAACAGCAGTCCATTCTCCCTGAACATTTTCATGGTTGATCTTTGATAGATTCATTTCTTGTGTTCCAGCTCTTAAGCCATCAGCAAAATTAATCTCTCCACCGAAGGGGTTTTTAATAGGCTCTGACTCCATAGCTTCTATATACTTGTCCCAAGTTATAGTTCCATCAACTCTCTTTAAGCCTTCCACAAAGAAATGAGCTGCAATCCATCCGGTCATGGCATATACGTTATCTGCATAATCAGGGCAGTATTCCATGAATTGTGCCAGAGCCTGTGCTCTCTCACCTTCAAAGGAAACCCAACCATTACCATATACATCAAACTTACCTTTTATTTCATTAACTACTGCCTGTGCACTTACTGGAGATACATTTACATAAGTGGTTATAACGTCCTTATCTACTCCCTGTGCTGCAAGCTCCTTAACTATTGTAGGAAAGGTTAATTGAATTGAACCTAGTATAATAAAATCTACATCAGCATTTTTTATAGTTGTTACTGCAGAGGATACGTCTGTCGCTCCAGCTGTTACCTGCTCTGCTACAAGCTCCACTCCTAGCTCCTTAGCCTTAGCCTCAGCTCCATTTAATATATCCTTACCAGCATCATCATTGGTATAGATTATTCCTAGCTTTTTAGCCTTAAAATCTCCCACAGCTCTAGCTACCATTATCTGACCTTCAGTAATATATATCGGCTGAACTGGGAATATGTTTTTCATGTTATCAGCTTCTGCATCATCACTGTAAAGCTGTCCAATACCTGTTGCAAAGTAAACAGCAGGAATTTCTGAATCCTTAAGATCCTGAATAGTTGCTCCTACTACAGGAGTACCAAAATGTCCAACAATGGCAAATACCTTTTCATCCTCGATGAATTGTGAAAGCATAGCCTTACCCTTAACTGGATCAAACTCATCGTCTTGATGTTTGAATACTATCTTTCTACCATTTACTCCGCCATCTTTGTTTATAAGCTCAAGATAAGCCTCTAAGCCTGCATTAAAAGGTACTCCTACAGGTGCGTAGTTTCCAGAGGTTGCAGCACTGTTAGCTATTAATATCTCAGTATCACTAACCCCCTGTGCTTCCTCATTGGAAGCGGACTTAGAACAACCTACCACTGACCCTGCTAGGGTCATTGCCATTATCAGTGAAAGAATCTTCTTCATTTATTATATCCTCCTTTTATATATAATGCATTTGCATTATTAACATTATTTAATACCTAAATAAGCCTCCATGAGCTTTGGATTATTACTCATCTCTGAAGCTTTGCCATGAGCACTAATAGTACCCAGCTCCAGAACATAGGCATAATCAGCGATCTTTAAGGTTTGAGCTGCATTCTGCTCCACTATCACAACAGTGATGCCTTCCTCTTTAATTTCCTTAACAATACTCATAATATCTCTTACTATTAAAGGGGCAAGACCCAAGGAAGGCTCGTCTAATAGCAATATTTTAGGATTGCTCATAAGGGCTCTCGCAATAGCCAGCATCTGCTGTTCTCCTCCAGATAAGGTAGAAGCTATCTGCTCCCCTCTCCCTTTTAGAACAGGAAAATATTTAAACACCCTTTGATAATTTTTTTCGATTATTTTACTATCCTTAACTGTATAGGAACCTATTTTCAGGTTTTCTAGAACCGTTAGCTCCCTAAATACCTGTCTCCCTTCAGGAGATTGAGCTATCCCAAGCCTTGCTATTTTTTCTGGCTCTAAGGAGGTTATATCTCTTCCATAGAAGCTTATACTTCCTTTTGCTGCCTCTATTAATCCGGATATTTTCCTTAAGGTAGTGGTTTTACCAGCACCATTAGCACCTAAAAGTGCCACCACCTGCCCCTCCTTAACCTCAATATCTATACCCTTTAAGGCCTCGATAGCTCCATATCTAACCTCAAGTCCTTTTACTCTTAAATCAATCGTCTCCTGCATATTATTCATCTCCATCTGTACCAAGATAAGCTAGCTGGACATCTTTATTACTCTGCACTTCTTCTCTGGTGCCAAGACATAACAGCTTTCCAAAGGATATTGCACATACCCTGTCACAAACTCCCATTACCAGCCTCATATCA
Organism: Bacillota bacterium; assembly: GCA_023440105.1. GTDB lineage: Bacteria > Bacillota > Clostridia > Clostridiales > Clostridiaceae > JAEXZL01. The sequence continues at coordinate 13,092 of JAEXSY010000364.1, read as the reverse complement.
TGCTCTACGAGGAGTACAGAGCAATTGAATTCATCTCTTATTTTTCTGATCATCTCTGTAAGCTGCAGAGTTTCAGTGTCATTTAGTCCCGCCGCAGGCTCATCCAGTATAATAAGCTTAGGCCTGCACATAAGGGTCCTGGCTAGCTCTACCTTCTTTAATATTCCGTAGGGCTGACCAGCCACCAGGTAATCTTTTCTATCATCTATGCCAAGGCTTTTAAGGATTTTTATGGCTTCCTCTTTAAGCTTTCTTTCTTCTCTTTTTGCTCTTGGAAGTCTAAAAGCTTGCTCTATAATTGTAGCCTTGAAATCTATATGAGCTCCTATCATAACGTTGTCCAGTATACTCAGCTCCTTAATGAGCTCCACATTCTGAAAGGTTCTAACAAGACCGTAATTGATAATTTCATGAACGGAATGATCTCTTAGATTTCTTACCTTATTTTCCTTATCCTCAAAGAGAACTTCGCCCTCATCAGCCTTATAAAATTGTGTGATGCAGTTAAAAACCGTGGTTTTTCCGGCACCATTTGGTCCTATAAGCCCAAACACTTCTTTTTCCTTTATATCAAAGGATAAGCTATCTACTGCTTTTAATCCTCCGAAGGCAATGCTTAGATTGTTAACCTTCAGAAGAGTGCTTCTCTCTAAGCTTAGATTCTCGCTCATTCTTATCCCCCCTCTTTCTAAGGCTTCTAATCCACTTTTTAACGTCGTGTCCTATATAAACCACTCCATTAGGATAAAACATAATCACAAGTATAATCAGCACTCCGTTAAATACATAGGATAACTGATCAAAATAGGGTATCTGTTTAAGGAATAAATCTGGAACAGCAAAGACGATAAAGGCTCCTAATAACGTTCCATATATTGACCTTAAGCCTCCTATGACTATCATGGCCAGAAAATCTAGAGATAGCTTCAGGCTCCAGATAGAAGGATAAGAATACCTTATAAAGTGAACATAAAGCACTCCAGCTATGCTAGCAAACATAGTTGCAAGAGCAAAGGCAACAAGCCTGTACTTTAAGAGATTAATTCCCATTGCCTGTGCAGCAGCTTCACTGCCTCTCATGGCATTTAAGGCTCTTCCCAGCTGGCCATTTATGAGGTTATAGGTAAGGAGCATAAGTATTATTAAAACCAGCACTATAAGATAATAGGTGGTAGCTCTATCTAGCTTTATTACTCCAAAAAGCTCCGGGAACCTTGCCTGCTTTCCGCTGAAGCCATTGGTGAAATCACCAAATTCCTCAAAGGTTTTTCTGAGAATTTCAGAAACACATAAGGTAGCTATGGCAAGATACATACCCTCAATCTTCAAGGATACAAGCCCCACTAATACCCCTAATAAGGTGGGTATTAAAACAGCTAATATCATGGCTACTTCAAAAGGTAGCTCCATGTCTATTGTTAGATATGCCGATATATAGGATGCTAATCCCATAAAGCCTGCAGTACCTAAGGAAATCAAACCAGAAAAACCTAATAGTATGTTTAATCCCAGGGCTGCAATAGCATATATGAGAGTTCCACCGATTATTGTTATATAGCTTGATTTGACAATGCCAAACTCAGCGAGCATAGGTAGTGCAGCGAGAATTAACCCCAGCAGTATAAATCTTATATATTCACTTGCTTTAAGCTTTTTAATCATAATTTTACCTACACTTTCTTAACAATTTTCTTTCCAAATATCCCTTGAGGCCTAAAAACAAGGAAAAGCAAAATAATAATATAAAGAATCTGTCCACCCCAAATGGAGGAAAAGTAGTAAAGGAGTAAGTTTCTGCTTATTCCTATGATGTATGCACCAACCACTGGACCATAAAAGGTCTGAAAGCCACCTAGTACACAGGCTATAAGAGCATTGATTTGAACCTCATCTAATATATTTAAGCTTACACTGGTCATAGGGGCTACCATAACTCCAGAGATTACACCGAGAGTAGCAGCTACAGCCCAGGCAGCCATGGTAACGTTCTTTGTTGGTACACCCATAAGCTTTGCAGTATATTCGTTGGAGGCGGTGGTTCTCACGGCGAGTCCCAGCTTAGTTTTCTGAAGGACTGTAAATAAAGCTATCATTATGCCCAGACCAAAAACTATATTGAAAACACCATTATAGGAAATAGACGCTCCTAAAAACTTCAAATCACCACTGCCGATTATTCTGGGAAGCCTTAAGGGATCCACTCCAAAAAACATCGGTGTTAATCCAAGAATTATCATCATAAGACCCAGGGTTATTATTTGCTTGGCCACTGGAGATGCTTTTTTTGCATGTCTTATGATTAAAATATCTATTATTACTCCCATGACAATTGCTGTGATAACTCCTCCAATGAGTGCCAGCCAGAGAGGTAAACCCAATTTATCAAATATGGAGGTTACCATAAAGGTATTAAACATACCCATTACCCCTTGAGAGAAGTTTGTTACATTGGAGGTTCTAAATACGATTATTATTCCTAAAGCTGCCAGGGCATATATACTTCCTGTCTCTAAGCTTCTTAAAATAACCTGTAAAAAAGTACTCATTTAAATTTCACCCCATTTTATTATGTTGGCTGCCCATACATAACCGATACCTGCTGCAAGCATGCATATCACTGAACCATCCTTCACCTTACCTTCCTCTAAAGCAAGCTTTAGGGAAAGAATCTGATCTATCTGTCCAATGTGTCCATAATCCTCAAGATATATTGATTGCTCCTCATTAAGTCCAAGATCCCTAACCATGCCTTCGTGTCCGGAGCGCTTCATATGAAGTATAGCTAAGTAATCAATATTCTCTCTAGTTAAAGATGATTTTTCTAAAGCCTTATCTATGCAGCTATACCAGTTTTTCACTGATACCTCATTTAATCTATCCTTCATTTTTTTAGGATCTAAAAGCCTTAAGGAGCCGTAAGCTTCATTGATATTGCTTTCATCTATTCTGTTTACAGTGCCTCCTATTTCTACCCCAGCAGTTCTTGCCAGAGAGCCATCAGCTACGATATGGCTGCCTAAGAGCACATTCCTATTAATATTTTTCTGTAAGATAATAGCGCCTCCACCAGCTCCAAGGTTAAACATCATTGACATATTCTTATCGGAATAATCAACTAAATCTCCGTTTCTATAGCCGCCTACAATCATGATAGTATTTATCGTCTCATCAGCTAAAAGCATGTCCTTAGCAATCTTCATAGTAGACACTGTAGTGCAGCAACGGTTAGCAAGATCAATACCCCAAGCATTTACCGCTCCTATCCTATCTTGTATATATAGGGCTGATGTGGTTAAGGGGTATTCCTTCCACTCCTCTCCTACACAGAGGATCACATCAATGGCTTCTGGTGATAAGCCCGTATTGTTTAAAGCGTCGAGAGCAGCAAGTGCCCCCATTTCCTGTGTGCCGTCATCCTTTCCTGGAATAGGCTTTTTTCTTATTCCCAGCTTATTAATTACTGCTTCCTCCGTCCAAACTCCATTAGTTGCTTCAGCTATTTCTTTGGCAGTAATATAGTTTTCTGGAATATATATACCTAAACCAAGAATCCCAACATTATCCTTTCCCTGCATCCATTTCTCCTCCTTTATAGTCTCATTCCTCCGTTAACACTTAGGGTATGTCCAGTAATATAAGAGGAATCATCAGAGGCTAAGAATAGGGCAGCCTTTGCTATCTCTTCAGGTTGTCCTAATCTACCAAGCATAGTTTGCTTAGCAAAGGTGTCTAATAAATCCTGAGGAACAGTCTTCAATATATCAGTCAGTGTATACCCTGGTGCAATAGCATTAACTCTCACCTGTGCACCCTTCATGGAGAATTCCTTGGCCCAGGACTTAGTCATTCCTATTACTCCAGCTTTAGTAGCTGCATAGTTAGCCTGACCAATATTACCATATTCTCCAACGATTGAGCTGATATTAATAATAGACCCTTGTCCCTGCTGCTGCATCAGAGGTCCTACATATCTTGTAAGATTAAAAACTCCCTTTAAGTTAACATTGATTACCATATCAAATTGCTCATCACTCATCTTTCTTGTAAGAGCATCTCTGGTAATCCCTGCATTATTAACTAAAATATCTATTTTATTGTATTTGTCCATTACATAATCAAAAAATTTCTTACAGGCTTCTCCATCAGTAACATTTAAAGAATAGCCCTCTACTCCTTCATGGGTATAGGTCATATCTCCCATATCACAAGCAATGACCTTAGCACCTTCTGCTGCAAATAACTCAGCCATTGACTGTCCAAGTCCTCTGGCTCCTCCTGTAATAATAGCAACCTTATCCTTTAATCTCATATCATGTCCTCCTAAATATTTATAATGACGAAGGTGTAAACCTTTTTAATGAAATATGAATCATCTTTCATATTAAGCTTATAAAAAAACTATTTACCTGTCAATGATATTTTTACTATTAATATACATTACTGTAAATATTTCAAATTCTATAAAAAACTACTGTGTTAATATGATATTTTATTAATTTAAAGCTATACTTCTAGCTTCCTTTTAGCATTTAGCTATTAGCATTTTTCAGCACTACTGCTGTACCCATTCCACCGCCTATACAAAGGGTAGCTGCCCCGTAAAGGCTTTTTCTTCTTATCATCTCATATATTAGAGTAACCATAATTCTATTACCTGAGGCTCCAACAGGATGACCTAGGGCTATTGCCCCACCGTTTACATTAGTTATTTTCTTAAGCTCATCTTCAGAAATATTGTATTCTTCGCTTAGCTCCTTGATTACTCCTAGGCTTTGAGCAGCAAAGGCTTCGTTTAGCTCTATGAGGTCCATGTCCTTTAATGTTAAATCAGCATCCTCTAGTGCTTTCTTTATAGCCGGTGTTGGCCCCAGACCCATAAGCTCCGGTGCTACTCCTCCTTGTCCTATACCAACAAGCTCTACCAGTGGTGTCAAGCTATACTTCTCTATAGCTCCTTCAGAAGCAATAAGCATGATGCTTGCCCCATCGTTTATTCCAGAAGCATTACCCGCTGTAACAGTACCATCTTTTTTAAAGGCTGATCTCAGGGTAGATAGCTTCTCTAGGGTAGTTTTTCTGTTTATATACTCATCATCGGTGACTAATATATTTTCTCTGCCTACCTTCGCTTCTATAGGAATTATTTCTTCCTTAAATCTGCCATTATCCTGGGCTTCAATGGCCTTCCTCTGAGATTCAATAGCAAATAAATCCTGCATTTCTCTTGAGATATTATATTTCTCTGCTATGTTTTCTGCTGTAATTCCCATATGAATTCCTGTAAAGGCATCGGTAAGGGCATCATGGAGCATGTGATCCTTAACAGAAAACTCTCCCATTTTTATGCCACCTCTTATTTCCTTTGGAAGGATGTATGGGGCATTGCTCATGGACTCAGTTCCTCCAGCAATTATTAAGTCAGCATAGCCACTTTTTATAGCAGCTGAGGCATTCATCACAGCCTTCATTCCGCTTCCGCAGGCTATATTTATGCTATAAGCAGGAGTTTCTATTGGTAGTCCTCCATTAATAGCAACCTGTCTTGCTATTCCCTGTCCCTGTCCTGCCGGAAGTATGTTTCCAACTATAACCTCATCTACTGCCTCTTTAGGTAGCTTGGTTTCTTCCAGTATTGCCTTGACCAGCGCTGCTGCCATATCTGCTGGTGTGAGGCTTTTAAGCATTCCCTGAAAGCTACCCACTGGCGTCCTTTTAGCAGCTGCAATAAATACTTTGCTCATTTACTACACCTCTTTCTTTCTAATATGAAAACTGTATCATGTTTCATATTTGTCCTAAGAATATCAAAACTTCTAATATATGTCAACAAAAAAATCCACCCAAAGGTGGATTCATAATCTAGTGCACTATTTATTTTTCAATAGCATGCTTAAGCTTCTTTTTGCTCTTATAATACTCTTCAATTATTGCCCCACCAAGACATTCCTCATTATTATAGAGGACTACTGCCTGCCCTGGAGTTATAGCCTTCTGGGGCTCCTTAAACTCTAGAACAATCTCATTATTATCCTTAACATGTACAGTAACCTGCTGGTCTGGCTGTCTATATCTGAATTTAGCAGTACATTCAAAGCTGGAAGCTACAGGAGCTCCTCCTATCCAGTTCATGTCAGAAGCTCTGAGACCAAAGGAATAAAGAGCTGGATTCTTTTCTCCCTGTACCACATAGAGGATATTTTTTTCTAAATCCTTATCCACCACAAACCAGGGCTCACCATCTCCACCTATACCAAGTCCCTTTCTCTGACCTAAGGTATAGTGCATGAGGCCAAAGTGTTCACCCTTCTTCTCACCCTGTAGAGTCATGATTGGACCGGGTTTTGCTGGAAGATAGTTATCCAAAAAGCTTCTAAAGTTTCTCTCTCCTATGAAGCAGACCCCTGTACTATCCTTCTTCTTAGCAGTGGCAAGATCAGCTTCTTCAGCTATTTTTCTAACCTCAGGCTTTGAGAGATGGCCTATAGGGAACATGCTTTTAGAAAGCTGCTCCTGATTAAGCTCGCAGAGAAAATAGGTCTGGTCCTTGTTACTATTCTTACCTCTTAATAATCTATATCTTCCATCCTTAAAATCAACCTGAGCATAATGGCCCATGGCTATGTAATCTGCTCCAATCTTCATAGCAAACTCCAGGAAGGCTTTAAATTTTATCTCTTTATTGCACATTACATCAGGATTAGGAGTTCTCCCTCGCTTATACTCTGAAAGGAAATACTCAAAGACTCTATCCCAATATTCCTTAACAAAATTCACAGTATAATAAGGTATATCTAGCTTCTGGCAGACCTTTCTCACATCTTGATAATCATCTGCAGCAGTGCATACTCCTTCATCATCCTTCTCATCCCAGTTCTTCATGAAGACTCCGATGACCTGATAGCCCTGCTCCTTTAAAATATGTGCTGCCACGGAGGAATCAACCCCACCGGACATTCCTATTACTACCTTTGTATCCTTAGGTTCCTTAATCATTCTTGTATCACCCTCTATTTAAGGCTTAACAATGAAGCTTAAGCCTTATTATTCTTTATTAGTGTAATCCCGCCACTATTATTATCCTTTTCTTCTTCCTCGTAAATATCCTCATAATGGTCTAAGTAGGAATGGTGTTCTCCTCCCTTATTCCAGCCCAGTATTGCTTCCATATTTACGTTCTCTGCTGCCCTAAAAATGGATTTTTCCACATCAGGAAAGTTCTCCTTAAGCTGCTTAATAAGTGCTTTAATCTCATATCGCTTATTACCAATTTTCTTTGCTGCTACCATACAGGCACAGTTAAGTGGCCAAATTCCACTGTTCTGAGTAAATCTCTGTATAGCTTCCTCTTCAACAAAATACATGGGTCTTATGAGCTCTATACCTTCAAAATTCGTAGCCTTAAGCTTAGGAAGCATGGTTTTGAAGGTTCCTCCATAAAATATATTTAAAAGATTAGTTTCTATAACATCATTGAAATGATGGCCTAAAGCCAGCTTATTACAGCCAAGCTCCTTAGCCTTAGCATACAAGGAGCCACGTCTCATCCTGGCACACATATAGCAGGGATAATCCTTGGCAATCTTATCCACCACATTAAATATACCGGAATCATATATCTGCACTGGAATCTCAAGATACTCACAGTTATCTATAAGAAGCTTTTTAATATCTGGATGATAGCCAGGATCCATGGCAATATACTCCACTTCAAAGTTCATCTGTTTATGCTTTTTTAGCTCCTGAAATAGCTTTGCTAAAAGCAGACTATCCTTTCCTCCTGATATAGCCACTGCTACCTTATCGCCTTCTTCTATCAGGGAGTATTCCTTTATAGCCTTAACAAACTTAGACCATATGCTCTTCTTATAGGTCTTAGTTAAGCTTCTTTCAATTTCCTTAAGGGGTATTCTTTCATTAAAGGGTACTAATATATCACAACCGTTTCCGGCAATATTACTCATTTTATTCACCTCGTGTTTTTATTGTAGAGCTTATTTCTTTTTGTCCTCCAGCTCCTCGATTACAAGCTTATCAAATTCTATTTCTTCTATGAAGTTATCTTTATTGAAGCTGGTTTTTCCCAGTCGGTTGTATTCATTTAAATTTTTGTTAAGCCAGTAGGGCTTAGCTATATCAAAGCTGTCACAAAGCTGTATTATCGCTTCCTTTAAGGCTGCCTGATAATCATCTTCCACTATAAGAGGAACTGCGTTATCTTTTATAATTTTATTGTTCTTCATTAGCTTTCCCCATAATCTCATATACAAGCCTCCTAAAAGTTAATAATTAATGTTCAAAGGTATAAAATAAATTATACCTTATTAACCTAACAATTATAAAATAAAATTCCTTATATTTCAATGAATATAGAAGAATTTATCATGGGACTATAATAGAAAAGGCCGGTACAAGTAATTTATACTTCCTTGTACCGGCCTTTTTTATTATTAATTGAGCCCTAAGCTCTTATCTATATTATCCTTATCAAAGCCTATTATTATATCCCCTTCTATGTCTATTACAGGAACGCCTCTCTGTCCTGATTTTTCAATCATTTCTACCGCTGCCGCTTGATCCTGTGACACGTCCACATCCTTAAATTCTATATCCTTGGACTTTAAATATGACTTAGCCTTAGTACACCAGGGACATGTAGGTGTTGAATATACTATAACATTTTTCATATCTAATACCTCCCATTTAATTTATAATGCTATTATAAGCTTTAATCTTAAACTCCCTTGAAAGGTTGTATTATAATTATGTGAATATTTCATGAGAGGAAGTAAAGCTTTATGGTTATAGTTTCACTTAATATTCAGTTAACATACATACAATATAATAATTTAAATATATAAATAATTTAATGTCTAATAAATGATTGGGAGAAATGGAAGATGTCAAAGTTTATTGGTATTGATTTAGGTACAACAAATTCCTGTGTGGCAGTTATGGAAGGCGGTAGTCCTGTTATTATACCTAACAGTGATGGTGGCCGTACCACCCCTTCTGTAGTTGCTTTTACTAAGGAGGGTGAAAGACTAGTAGGAGCTCCTGCAAAGCACCAGGCAGTGCTGAACAGTCAGCGTACTATTAGCTCTATAAAACGTGAGATGGGAACAGATTATAGGGTAAAAATTGATAAGAAGGCCTATACTCCTCAAGAAATATCCGCCATGATACTTCAGAAGCTTAAGGCTGATGCGGAAAGCTATTTAGGTGAGACTGTTACCGATGCAGTTATTACTGTACCTGCCTATTTTACCGATTCACAGCGTCAGGCTACTAAGGATGCTGGAAAAATAGCTGGGTTAAATGTACTCCGCATAATCAATGAGCCTACTGCTGCCGCATTGGCTTATGGTATGGATAAGGAAACCGGCCAAAAGGTTATGGTTTATGACCTAGGCGGTGGTACCTTTGATGTCTCGATACTTAATATTGAAGATGGAGTTATTGAGGTCCTTTCCACTGCTGGAAATAATCGACTGGGTGGAGACGATTTTGACCAGTGCATCGTGGATTATCTTCTAAAAGAATTCAAGAGAGAACATAGAATAGATTTAAACAAGGAGCCCATGGCCCTTCAGAGGGTGAAGGAAGCAGCTGAAAAAGCCAAGATAGAGCTTTCCAGCGGTGTAAGCACTCAGGTCCTCCTACCCTTTTTAACCTCAAACTCTAGCGGTCCTAAAAATATGGATATAACCCTTACTAGGGCAAAGTTCAATGAGCTTACGGAACACTTAGTAAAGGCTACCATGGGACCAGTACAACAGGCTTTATCAGACTCAGGTCTCAGGAGCTCTGAGATAAATAAGGTTATTATGGTTGGAGGCTCCAGCAGAATCCCTGCGGTGCAGGCAGCTATAAAGAGCTTTACCGGTAAGGAGCCCTTTAAAGGAATCAATCCCGATGAATGTGTCGCCATGGGTGCTGCCATCCAAAGCGGTGTTCTTAGTGGAGAGGTAAAAGGTCTTATTCTATTGGATGTAACTCCACTATCCCTAGGGATTGAAACTGTTGGAGGTGTATTCTCAAGAATTATAGAAAGGAATAGCTCCATCCCTATCAGAAAGAGTCAGATCTTCACCACAGCAGCTAACTTTCAGACCTCTGTAGAGATTCATGTACTTCAGGGGGAAAGAGAGAATGCAAGATACAACAAAACCTTAGGTAAGTTTAAGCTTAATGGAATAAGACGTGCTATGAGAGGGGTTCCTCAGATTGAAGTTACCTTCAATATAGATGCTAATGGTATAGTAACTGTTTCTGCCATGGACCTAGGTACTGGAAAGGAACAGAATATAACCATAACCTCCTCCTCTAATTTAAGTCAGGAGGATATCGATAGAGCCATATGGGAAGCAAAACAGTATGCAGAAGAGGATGCAAGACACAGATCAGAGGCCACCATCAGAGATGAAGCAGAGCAGCTGATCTATCAGGCTTCAACCCTAAAAAATCTTGAAAAAAGCGATAAAAACAGGCTTCATGATGCTGTGAAGCACCTCAAGAAGGAGCTAAAAGGTAAGGACAACTCCTCCATTAAAATAGCCTGTGATAATTTAAAAGCAGTGATTTCCTCTATCAATCCTAACGGTCCCTATACAGGTGACAGCTCCTACACTGCTGGTGGTGACGATGATTTTTATGACGCGGCCTACACCTCCACAGAGGATGATAAATAAATACAAGCGATGTAAACTTCAAATAAAATCAGGGAAGCCTCGGCTTCCCTATAATTATTATATCCTCTTCAAAATTTCAATTATTTCACTACTCACCTGGGCTCTTTCCTGGTGAACCCATTCCTGATCAAAGGGAAGGTTAAAGTTTTTGGAGAAGGAATAATAGAGACTAATCTGCTGATAATAAACCTCTAAGTCATATAGATTCCTTATATGACAGAAGGGCTTGGAAAGCTCTCCTCTCTTTCCAATGAACAGCTCATCCACATAGCTTAAAAATTTGTCCATCATTTCACTCTTGGATACATCAAAGGGTATTTTTAGAAGCTTCCACTGGATTTCCTGCTTCAGCTTATAGCTCTTTAAGGCATCCAGCACTATTAAATACTCACTGACGTCCATCTTTTTATAGAAATGAATCTTCTCCTCCTTGGTACTCCATAGGGCAAGCTTTTCTCTTAAGGAAAGGCCTTTTATATCCAGTATAGCCTCACTTGGTCCCAGTACAGCACTGAAGATAAGCTCATCCTTCATAAGGATGTTTTCTCTAATGAAGGGAGTGCTTCCACCATAGCCAACGACATAGCCTTCCTCATAAATTCCCTTTCTTCCAGCTCTTCCCGCTATCTGCTTAACCTCCTGGGAGTTTAGATATCTTATTTCACTACCATCAAATTTTCTAATATCCATAAATACAATTCTTCTTATAGGTAGATTGACACCCATGCCTATGGCGTCTGTTGTTACCAGAATGCTATTTTCTTTTGCTATAAAGGCCCTGTACTGCTCCCTTCTCACCTCAGGAGGCAGATCCCCATATATCATAGAGGCTTTAATCCCCAGAGCGGAATAATAGCCTGCAATCTGTAATACCCTCTTCTTTGAAAAAGTAACTAAAGCATCACCAGGCTTTATATCTCTATAGCTAAATGAGGAGTCTTCTATTATCAGAGGGATGTTCCTTTGATATTCACGGATTTCATATTCCTCTTCTAAATCCTCTAAGATATCAATGAGCAGCTCCTTGGAATTTAAAGCGCCACAGAGATGCACCTCCCTGCTCCTAACTCCTAAAATTGCACGAGTCCAGGCAGCTCCCCTCTGCTCATCCTTTATCATCTGAACCTCATCTATTACTGCCACATCATAGCTGTCCTTTAAGTCCAGCTTTTCTATGGTACAGGACAAATGGCCAGCTCCCTCCAGGATTATTTCTTCCTCTCCCGTAGTAAGACTACATTTAACACCTTCACTATTTAACTTTTCATAATTCTCCAGAGCAAGAATTCTTAAAGGGGAAAGATACACACCTTTATCCGCTCTTTTTAAAGCCTCTAAAGCATTATAGGTTTTACCGGTATTAGTATCACCAAGATGAAGATAAAACTTTCTTTTCATCCTTCTAGCTGCAGGATATTCTTCCTTAGGATTAGCCGGAAACACCCTATTAAAATCTCTGCTTACAAGCTCTGGTATATGATTGGAAATCAGTACACTTATGATTCCTGACCTCAGATAGCCTTCATAATTGTTAAGTACAATTTCTTCAAATTTAAAATCTGTATTATTTTTTCTGTTATAATCCTCTATAAGCCTTCGGGATACATACTCTAAAAGCTCTAAATATCTATTAAATACTTGGTTGAAATCCTTAAAATTAAAGCCCTTCATTTCCTTCAGTATCTTAACCTTTTTTCTGATGGAGGCTTCATGCTCCCATAAACCTGAAGCCTTAGTGTTTCTAATAATCTCATCAATCTGAGGTATTTGATTTTTTAGTTTTCTAAAATTTCTCTCGTCAGCCTTCTTCATTTTTTGCTCCTTAAACTGCAGTAATAATAGTTACGTCTATTGTCCATCCTTTGGAAAATACTGATAATAATAGCAGAGCAATCTGCCATTATAAAGCTTCCTGTTCTTGTCAGACTTTTGTCCAAAATATTTTTCAAAGCCTTCATAGGAGGTAAGTATATAATAATACCAGGAATTAAGCTCCTTAAAGGTCTTTCCCATGGCTTCATAAAGAGCCTCTACCTGCTTTCCTTCACCGAGTCTTTCACCATAAGGAGGGTTAGTTATGATATAGCCATATTTCTTCTTGCTGGAAAAGTCTCTAACATCCAGCTTTTGAAAAGCTATGTTGTCACTTATCCCTGCCTTCTCAGCATTATCTCTGGCAGTTCTTAATACTCTGGTATCAATATCGGAGGCGAGTATTCTAAAGCTCTTGTTATTTATAAGATTTTTTGCACTGGACCTCACATCATCCCATAAGTCTTGTGGTATAATCTCCCACTGCTCAGCAACAAAGCTTCTATTGATTCCCGGGGCAATATTTCTTCCTATAAGAGCTGCCTCTATGGCAATGGTTCCTGAACCACACAAAGGGTCTGCTAATTGATGG
>JAEXSY010000081.1 GCA_023440105.1 Bacillota bacterium | reverse complement strand
CACTTGTATCAAGGCCACTACCTTTCGTAGTGCCGTTTTGGATAATTGCATCACATATATACTCAACTTTTTTTTGCTTTACATCTTTCACTGTCCGTGCTCGTGTTTTCAGTGGATCTGATTTCTTAACTATCTCATTTGGGTAATAATAGTATTGAAGATATGTGCTGGGAATAAATCCATCGAAGTCATTTATCATTCTTCCCAGTCTTCTAAATGTATCTACCCAGTCTTCATCACCTTTTAAATCATCTGGAACCGCATCACCTTTAAGTAATCTTTCTCTTAACTGGCCAATCCTGTCTTTGCCCTTTCTATCATAAAGGTTAGTAAACCATCCGAAATGATTAAGTCCGAAATATCTTGGTCGTAATTCTCCGCTTTCCAATTTAAGGGCAGATTCAAAAGCATCTAGCATAAGGATTGTCATATCACATAGGTAGACTACTTTATCGTCACCGTCCCAATATCTTCTTGTGGCTTCGGCAAGTATCGATGCCGGATTTGAAAAATTGATTATCCAACTATCGGGGGAAAGTCGTCTTGCTGTATCTACTATTTTTAATGTGTCTTTGATAGACCTCATACCGTACATAAGCCCACCCGCTCCACAGGTCTCCTGCCCGATGCAACCGTAAAGGAGCGGAGTTTTCTCGTCAGACTCTCTCATATCAAGTCCACCAGTCCTTATTTGCACAAGAACGTAATCGATGTTATCTAGTGCCTCCTCTAGACTTTTTGCTTTGACAATTTCAATAGATGGGCTAATCTCCTTCATTAGAATCTTTGCAGCCTCATATCTTGGTCGCTGTCTTTTTTCATCATTATCGTACATAAAGACCTTATCTACTGGAAAAATATCTCTAGAAGTACATATTGTCCGAAGTAATGGAAGAGTATACAAACTCCCCCCTCCGATAATTGAAATTGAATACCCCATTTTTACCACTTGTATAGTGTATTTTGAAGTTAATACATATACTTCTCCTTTCATATAGATTTGTATTAGCAATACATTTAGATAGTTTAGATTTTAGCTTTTTATTAAAAATCTAAGCTGCAGTCACCTATTAATATAATTATAAATAATCACAAAATTTAATACTACTTAAAAATTTCACTAATATAAGTGAAATTTTTAATGAAAAATAACCCCAGTTAATATCAATGATATTTCCCAAGGTTACAAAAAGTAGGTACATTATTAGTTAATTTAATATTATTTTTTAAATTTAATAACTTAAACATTTATTCCGGTATATTTATTTATCAAATTATTAAATTTTACTTTTTCTGAACAATATATAATTTCAGCAATTTTTGCACTCTATCCTTCTATTAATAGTTGCACAGCTCTAACTTCTAGCCCAAAACAAAAACTATGTCGATTATCGTAAGCGAACCTCATTATAGAATAATAATATAATATTAATATTTATAATTTAGCCCTTGCAAACATTTAATAGAAAGTTTATGGAGAACTAAGTTTTGTATTCATCGCTTTAGTGTGAGAACAGATTTTTATTCAATTGCTGATACTAAGAGTGCGATTCCCACTGGCGGATTACCTTCTGAGAACTCACCAGGATGAAGTATTTTTACCTTATCTCCTATTGTCCATTTTTCTATGTTATCAACAGGAAATGCAAAACTATCATAAGAATAGAACTTACTGTCGTTGCACTGAATGTTCTCTGAATCTACAATAATACGGTTATCTATAATATCAATAACCTTTGCTTCATTGACCTTTATGGTTATGGGAGTTTTCTTATTATATTCCATGTTATAATGACTGGGACTATTGTTTAGTTCAAATATAGCTCCATCCGGGACTGCAGGTTTTGGTTCTGCATATGCCCTAGGACGAAACTTTGGAATTTCTGAGGATTTTGAGGCATCAAAAATGAATGAATCCCCCTTAACCTTAAAGGTATATTTTTTATTAGAACCATCATTTGTTTTCAAAATCAAATATTCATCGTTAATTTCATAGGTACCATGGGGAATATAGCTACTGAAGATTGATAAATTTAACTCAAAATACATTTCGTTTATCAGATGTATATAAGAATTTAACCCAACCTCGCTATCTTTATATAAATAACATTTAATTTGCATATTCTTAAGGGAATCATCAGCAGATGTTTTTTTAGGATTTGTTAAGAAACAAACTGTTGTCACTACGCAAGCAATTACAGCAACGATAATTATCCAGAATGTAGGTTTCTTATAACTCATTACACTTTTTACCCTTTCCTTTACGCCAACCTCACCAAAGGCAATAGGACAAGCTGAAATCAAAGGACGATTGACGCTGTTTTGTAGTAAAGACTTGGAGTATGATCGTCTTTCTTCTTTTTCCATATCTCTTATTACCTTTTCATCACAGGCTAGCTCAATATCCCGACAAAGGAGAATATAGGCTATCCAAATCAGCGGATTGAACCAATAAACGGATAGAATCAGAAATGCAGTGGGCTTAATAATATAGTCACGACGTTTCAAATGCGCCTTTTCATGGGCAATGATATAATACATGCTTTTTTCATCTATGCTGTAAGGCAGATAGATTTTAGGTTTTATAAATCCAAGAATGAAGGGAGATACCACCGCTTCACTCTGCCTGATGTTATCGTATAAGGGAGTAGCGGTTTTTACCTTATTCCGTAATTGTATATAACTGATTACCGTATAAATAATCATTAATACAATGCCGATAATCCATATAATAGATGCAAAGTATAAGATAATCTGAAGAGGATTGGCACTAGCAATGGGTTCCGGTGTAAAGCTTTTCGATATAATAGGATTTATTGTATTATTAACAATAGAAAATCCGCTATTGATCATAGGGTTTGGGTCAGTGGCGATAGTGCTAGGAATCGTTTCTGCGTTGGGAATTAGACTAAAAACACATTCCAGGGAGAAAGGCAATACAAGTC
>JAEXSY010000078.1 GCA_023440105.1 Bacillota bacterium | reverse complement strand
TCATCGGAAGCCTCTGCAGGCATGGCTGAAAAAACAAATATCACTACCATCCAAGCGATGAGAAGCACTGCAGCTATTAATTTACATTTTTTTATGTGCATAAACAACCCTTCCTGACTTCTTTCTAAATATAATTATATAAATAGTCTTCCTTATTTTCTTTCGCTGTAGAGAGCTGTCCAGGTTGGCATAAAGCCAGCTTTCACAGCTATTCTTTGTGATCTTGCATGAGATCCCATGGTTCCATAAAAGGGAACTATCCCTCTATTAAGGAGCTCATTTTTAAGGTGAGTTACCAGGTATGTTCCGATTCCCTTACCCTGAGCTTCAGGAATAACATTTATCCCTATCTGCCACAGATTTTTATAATCCATGCTTGCTCCTGCCATTCCCAGTATTTCTCCCTTTTCCATGGCAGCTACCGCAAAAACATCAGGAGTTTCTTCATTAAAGGCAAAGGCTTCATCAAATCTCTCATCATTTTTAAATACCCATATTTCTTCTTTATTGAAGCACTTGGTCTGATAATTACCTTGAGGTATTATTACATCCCTTCCAGGTATATAATAATGATGGATATCTGATATACAGTGCCCCAGACTTTGAAGCTTGCTGTCAAGTCTTCTTAGGTTTCCAAAGTCAGTAAACCATGCACCATCAAAATCCTTGTACTCTTCTCTGCACCAGGGCAAAAGCTCCTCAGAAGCTTTAATAACCAGCTTTCCGTTTATGCATAAAAGCTCTAATAAAGGTTCTTCATCCTTTCCCAGCACAAATATATTTTCACTATTAACCAGTTCTGCCTTGGTACAGCCGTACTTCTTTGACAGCTCACTATATAAAACCTCTTCTATATTTGTCATAAATCCTTCTCCCTTATATACTTCTTAATATATTTTGAACTATTATTATCCAATAACAATATTATAGCAAAGGTTGTACCCTTCTGATATGATATTTATTAACAGCTTACTGATAATTCCTCAGGCTTATCCACAATTGTGACGGGAGTTTTGGGGAGTCTTGTGGAATATTTTTATTTATTGATAACGTAAAAAAGATATTTGAGAGTAGAATATTCATATAAATTATATAAGGGTGCCATGGAAGATATGAATCTTTCCCGTGAGAGAAAGATAATTATAAAAACTATCCTGAAAATGAGAATTAGAAAGAGGGTTAAGTATGATAATGAGAAAGCTATATCACTTTATCTAGATACTGGTTTTGTGATAGAGCACGAAAATAATGCCTATTCCTATAGATAGTAATAAAAATATATCGAAGAAGCTAATAATACTATATAGTCGTATAAAAGGAGGACAAATTATGAGCATGCAGGATACTTTAAGAGATAAGATAATAGCTCTTGCTGAAACCTATAATGAAGAGCCTACTGGTGGCTGGATAACAGGAGATGGACCCATGCCTGCTCCTATACTATTCTTAGGTGAGGCTCCAGGTAAAAATGAAATAGAGCAGCGGAAGCCCTTTGTAGGAGCTGCAGGAAAGAATTTTCAAAGATATTTAGATATGCTTGGACTTAAGAGAGAGGAGATAAGGATAACCAATACCTGCTTCTTAAGACCTATTAAATATAAAACTGGAAAAACCGGCAGACAAACCGTAAGCAACCGTCCACCAAAGCCCAAGGAGATAGAGCTATTTCGTGAAGTAGTGGATATGGAGATAGAGTATACAGACCCTAAAATCATTGTAACCTTGGGAAATGTGCCACTAAAGAGAGTAACTCCCTTTAAATCCATAGGAGAATGTCATGGAAAGCTGTATTATAATGAAGACCTGAAAAGATACATTTTCCCAATGTACCATCCTTCTTCATTAATATATAATCAGAGCAGTGAATTTCATAAAAGCTATGAAGAGGATTGGTTGAAGCTAAAAGAAGAGTTGGAAAAGCTATTATAATGAGAATTTATAATATAAAAGCTATCAGCAAAAAACTAAATGCCGATAGCTTTATATTATTTGATCTTCTAATAGCTGTCCAAATCCGTAAGGCAGCTATCTAGAGCCTTAATAATCTCTTCCTTATCTAAATCCTTCCCTATGAAAACCAGCTTGATCATTCTGTCTCCATAGTCCTCATGCCATATGTCACGGAGCTTTTCATCCTCAGAGAGAGCCTTTTCCTTTTGCCTTTTGGTGCCGGAGGCTATCCACCTTCCGGAGGGGACTGCATGGATCTGGCTTCCTGCTTGTTCAAAAATGTAGGCCATGTGGTCTTCCTCTGCAAAATAGAGCATTCCCTTGCAGCGGATTATATTTTTAGGCCAGGTGTCAACCCAGGCTATGAATTTTTCCCTGCTGAAGGGCTCTCTTCTGTAGTATACAAAGGAGCTGATGCCGTATTCCTCTGTATGTGAGTCATGGTTGTGTCCGTGTCCATGCTCATGATGATGCTCCCCTCCATGATTGTGTCCGTGACCTTCCTCTTGAAGAGCCTGGACCCAGCCTGCTGCCATTCCTGCCTTCTGAAAGTTGAAGGCTCCTGTATTCATTATTTCCTCTACAGCTACCTTGGTGAAGTTTGTTTCAATTATCTTAACGGAGGGCTGAAGCTTTCTTATTACAGCCTTTACCTCCATAAGCTCTTCTTCTGTAACTTCAGAGACTTTATTAAGTATTATAGTGTTGCAGAATTCTATCTGCTGGATGAGAAGATTTTCAATGTCCTCTTCCTGCAAATCCTTCTTAAGAAGCCGTCTTCCAGAGGTGAATTCATCCACCAGCCTCAAAGCATCTACTACAGCTACCACATTGTCTAAGGTGCAAACCTCAGGAAGATTACCCTTTTTCCCCCTTCCCTCTAGTAAGCTTATGGTCTGTACTATAGGGATTGGTTCACAGACACCACTGGCTTCTATTAATATATAGTCAAAGGTACCTGCTTCTAAGAGCTCCGAGAGCTGCTCTAAGAGGTCATCCTTTAAGCTGCAGCAGATGCAGCCATTGGTCAGAGGTACAAGGCTTTCCTCCTTCTCTGTCACGGCACCTCCCCTGGCAATTAGCTCTGCATCTATATTTATTTCTCCAATATCATTTACTATCACCGCAACCTTATAGCCTTCCTGATTACTCAGCACATGATTTATCAGCGTCGTTTTACCCGCTCCTAAATAACCAGTAAGAAGGGTAATAGGTACAACCTTATTAGCCATACAGAACATCTCCAATCTATTTACCTACACTTATCATCAGTATAAGAATATTAATTTAATTATTGTTCTTTATAAAACTAATTGCAAGTTTTTTCCTCAAGAAAGGTTAATTACCAACAGGAGGAAGAGGAGAGTAGCTTCTATCTACGGTTATAGAACAATAGTAATTGGAATAGGTCTTTTTAACCAGTATGCTTATAGCTGCTTTCAGCTCTCCATCAGTCATATCAAGTCCACGAGGGGCAACACAATCAAAAATAAGGTTTGTATGGGTAGTTCCTTGCACTACGCGCAAATCATGAATAGTCAGCTTAGGGTCAATGATTTTCACTTCCTCTGAAAGCCATTGGCGTATATTTGCTATTACAGAATCCTTTGTAACTATAGGATCAAAGTGGATAATTAGATGAAGACCTTTTTCCTTCAAAAAGTCCCTTTCTATGTTATCAATGACATCATGGCTTACGATAACATCCTCCTCTGCTGCCATTTCCACGTGAACACTGGCAAACTGTCTCCCAGGACCATAGTCGTGAAGAATTAAATCATGGGTTCCTAAAACTCCTGGATAGCTGAGTATCTTATTTTGAATCTCCTCTACAAAAACCGCCTCTGGAGCTTTACCTACTAGAGGATCCAGGGTATCTCTGATAAGTCCAAAGCCACTATAGAGAATAAATAGAGCTACCGCTAGACCAACCCATCCATCAAGATTTATATTGGTAAGATGAGAAAATACTGAAGCAAACAATACTCCAGAGGTGGTTATAACATCGTTTCTGCTATCAGCAGCGGTGGCTATGAGTGCACCAGAGGAAATCTTCTTCCCTATTCTCTTATTAAAGGTAGCCATCCACAGCTTTAACAGTATTGATAGCAAAAGCACTACCACAGATATCCATCGAAACTCCACAGGAGTGGGATTTAATATTTTTTCAAAGCTGCTTTTAAAAAGCTCTACGCCAATAACCATTATTAGAACAGCTACGGTGAGTCCTGCAAGATATTCATACCTTCCGTGTCCATAAGGATGCTCCTCATCAGCCGGCTTGCTTGCCAGCTTAAAGCCTAAGAGGCTTATGATGCTTGATGAGGCATCGGAAAGATTATTAAAGGCATCGGCAGTGATAGCCACAGAGCCTGAAAGGGTTCCCACAAGGATTTTACTTATAAAAAGGAGAGCATTGCAGATAATTCCTACAACACTGGAAAATTTCCCGTAGTCGGTACGTACTGAGGCCTTATCATCATTTTCATAATCCTTTATAAGCTTCCTAATTAAAAATTCCATCATAATATCCACTCCTAAAATAAATCTATAGCTGACCTCTTTTTATATAATTATTAAGTACAAAACAAAAAAATCCGTGGAGCAATAGATAACAGCTACTGTCCCACAGATATTATTTCATCTGCTGTTACACCTATAGTAACCCGGCATGATAACAAGGTCATCGCCTGTTCAGTCTATAAAAATATTAATGTAAATTCAACAAGTTTTATTAATTCTATTATATACTAAATTCTTTGTCAATATTACGCTGCCCTCGAAAGCTTCTTTGAAAACTGTGCTAAAAGCTCTAATGCTTTTTCTAAAACCTCAATAGAAGCAGCATAGCCTATTCTAAGGGAGCCTTCTACTCCAAAGCAGGAGCCTGGAGTTAAAAATACCCCTGTTTCCTCTAAAAGCCTTAAAGAAAATTCCTTTGAGGGTATAGGAAAATCATAAAATAAAAGAGTTACTGTGCTAGCTTTTGGTTTTATATAAGAAAAGTGCTCCTGGCTGCTTATCCATCTATCTAAAACCTCTATATTTCTATTTACAAGAGTTAGATTTCTTTTGATGAGCTTATCAGAATTTTTCAGAGCTAAGGCAGCTATAGCCTCATCTAGCATGCTGCAGCTGATTATATCGTAATCCCTTCTTTCTAACAGCTTATGAATAACCTCTTTTGCTTTAGTGGCTATCCAGCCAATCCTTAGCCCTGGCAGGGAAAAGACCTTAGACATACTTCCTGTGCTTATTCCTTTTTCATAGATATCTATTATAGAAGGAGTATAGCTACCATCATGACTTAAGCCTCTATAGGCCTCATCACAGAGGATATAAGCTCCACCCCTCCGGGCCTCAGAGGATATCTCCCTTAAAGTAGCTTCTGGAATCATAGCTCCAGTAGGGTTATTGGGATTATTTATGCATATGAGCTTTGTTTTATCTGTTATGAGCTTTTTCAGCTCTTCAACCCTTGGCAGAAAGTTATCTTCTTTTTCAGTTTTTAAATATTTTACTTTAGCTCCTATAGATTCTGGTACTGAATAAAGCTGCTGATAGGTTGGATATAAAGCTATAACCTCATCCCCTTCTTCTAGTAAAGAAAAAAGCACAGAATTATTCCCACCTATACCTCCATGAGTAGAAAGAACATTTTCTTTCTTAATATCCTTATACAGTCTGCATATTCCTTCCTTAAGTTCTTCCTTTCCCTGTATGCTTCCATAGGTAAGCCTCATAGAGGTGAGCCTTGTCATATAGGTATTTTTATCCTCTCCCACTATTTCTAACAGCTCCTCTAAGGAAATAATATCAGCACAGCTTTCTGCTATATTGTATTTCGCTTTCTGTTCATAATCATTCATCCACTGCTCAATCTCAAACTTAGCTATATTCATTGGCACCCTCCTTACGACCATTAATAGGCTGACTTGTGCAACATTAAGTATATTCGATAATGT
>JAEXSY010000301.1 GCA_023440105.1 Bacillota bacterium | reverse complement strand
AAGAAGGCTTTATGAAGCCCTGTGGTGGCCTGTTAGCTCCAGATGCCCAGAAAGCACTGGCAAGGTTTGAGCTTAATCTTCCTAAGGATATATTGGTGGATCCACAGATATTTTCTGTAAGGACCATAGATTTAGATACGGGAGATAGCTGTAATTATCAAAGGCTGTATTTAAACCTAGACAGACACAGCTTTGATCTATGGCTTAAGTCACTTATCCCTGAAAATGTTGATGTTCATAATAATAGCCAGTGTAGGGAGATTAAAAGAAATGGTGATTACTTTCAAATAAAATATTTAGAAGATGGGGTAGTTAAGGAAGCCGAGGCGAAGTATGTAATAGCCGCAGATGGTGCTGCCTCTATGGTAAGAAGAAGCTTTTATCCTAATAAAAAGATAAGAAGCTATGTATCCATTCAGCAGTGGTTCACTGAAAAACACAGAAATCCTTTCTACTCCTGTATCTTTGATTCCAAGAATACTGATTGCTACTCCTGGTCTATTTCAAAGGATGGCTACTTTATCTTCGGAGGTGCATATCCCTCAAAAGATTCTAGAGAACGCTTTGAAAGACAGAAGAGAAGCCTAAAAGAAAAGGGCTTTGAATTCGGTGAACCCTTAAAAACCGAAGCCTGTGTTGTTCTAAGACCTTCCTCCTGGAGTGATTTCACCATAGGAGAAGATGGACTCTTTTTCATAGGGGAAGCTGCAGGTTTTATTAGTCCAAGCTCCTTGGAGGGTATAAGCAGTGCTATAAACAGTGCTTATTATGTAACTAAGGCATTAAACTCTAGGCGAGAAAATCCTAATAAGCTATATAATACATTAACCCTCAAGTTAAGACTTAAGATTTTCTTAAAGCTGTTAAAGTGTCCTTTTATGTACAATCCCTTCCTTAGAAAGCTAGTAATGAAAAGTCGCATAAGTACTATAGATGTAGTTAATATGGACAGCTCCATATAATTAATTGTATATTTAAAGTGCCAATATAACCTGTAAGAGAAGGGGTGGATTTATGGAGAACTATTCTGTGGATTGTGTAGGAGACATATGTCCTATACCGCTAATTAAGGCTAAAATTAATTATGGTAGACTTAACCCTGGAGAGAGCGTTACTATAATTACTGATCATAGCTGTTCCTGCAGCAATATAAAGGACTATTTTTTTAATATGAATGCTCAGATATCAGTAGAGGAAGAAGGGGGCATATGGCATATTAATATAAAAAAAGAAACCTTCCGCTAGCAAAAGGTTTCTTTTCCATATAGCTTTATATATCTTATAAAATCATTAATTTCTTTACGGGACAAAGCCTTTTTGCTATATATCATAGATATATTGCAGGATGGCTTATTATCTTTTATCTCATATTTTTTTAGGGCTTTTAGATAGACATCTTTTTTTATTGAGCTAAAGGGTAGAATAGATAAACACTGACTAGCAGTAATAGACGCTTTTATAGCTTCTATGGAATCTAGCTCCATCTCAATAGTAGGATTCTTTATATTTTTTACAGAAAACATTGCGTCTATAACCTCTCTATAGGCTGTCCCACTAGATGGTAGGATTAGAGGATAATTAATTACCTCTTCTAAAGAAAGAATTTCTTTGTCGATATTAAGTGAGGATGAAGAAACCAGTACCATGTGATTAGAACAGATATCTATAGACTCAAGAGTAGATGACTCCATTTTTCCGTCAATAAAGCCTATATCATAGGTATAGTTTAAAACACCATCGATTATTCTTTTATTTTCCTCCACCTTTAAATTGAATTTTATTTTATCATGGTTTTTCTTATATAAATGCAGTGTACAGGGGAGCATATATTGTCCCACAGCACTGCAGGCTCCAATCTTTAAAGTGGATATGTTAGATTTTCTACATTCATCTAATTCTTTAAGCATGTTCTCATATATATTCACCAGTGATTCTGAATAATTTTTAACGATATTTCCTTCTTCAGTGAGCTCTATACCCTTGTTGCTCCTGATTAAAAGTGTAGAATCTAAGGTTTTTTCTATGCTCTGAAGCTGCTGGCTGAGAGCTGATTGCGTCAAGTGGAGACTAGAAGCTGCTTTAGATATACTGTTCTGCTCAATAGCTGTCAAGAAAGAAATTAAATAATTTATATTCATTATAGATCACCCCTAATAGAAAATCATAATATCTTCATTATACTACATAAATTTCAAAAAATGTTAAAATACATAATGAAGTCTAATGTTATATCAGTAAAGCTAATGATAAAATTATCCATTTTAGTGATACAATAAACACGTGGTTAAGTTAGTTAATTAACAAACAAATAGGGGGTGAAATAATGTCTGAAACAAAGCTTTCCTCTAGGAGCTCTTCAGCTACCAGGAGTAAAAAGAAAAAAGTTAATCAAATTCCCTTTGGGATTATTCTTCTAATAGCTCTTATAGCCTTAGGACTCTTTTTAGCAGGAAACAAAATTTCATTGGCATTAATGTGGTTTTTTGGTATCTCAGCAGGTTTTATTCTTCAAAGGTCTAGGTTCTGCTTCACTGCTTCATTAAGAGATCCGGTGCTCACTGGAGGAACTTCCTTAACTAAGGCAGTAATTATTGCAGTGTCCATTGCTACTGTGGGCTTTGTAGCAATACAGTATTCAGCTGTATCGGCAGGGAACCCTGTTCCGGGAAATATATCTCCTGTAGGTGTTCATACGGCAGTTGGAGCTGTAGTCTTTGGAATAGGAGCTGTAATAGCCGGCGGTTGTGCCTCAGGAACTCTGATGAGAGTAGGAGAAGGATTTTTAATGCAAATGCTAGCTCTAGTATTCTTCGTTATAGGATCCTTATGGGGAGCAAAGGATTTTGCTTGGTGGTCCAAGAATTTTATGCCTAAAAAAGGTGTATTTCTTCCTGAGATAATGGGATGGATACCAGCCTTAGTACTACAGTTTGTTTTATTGCTTGGCTTATATATTTTAGCTGATTGGTATGGAGATAGGAAATCAAAAAATAACTAAAAATTTTAGGGGGTAAATATTATGAAAGAAAAGAGATTAGATTGTTTAGGAGAAGCATGTCCAGTGCCTCTAATTAAAACTCAAAAGGAAATGGACAAATTATCAGTAGGAGATTTATTAATAGTAGAAATAGACCATAGCTGTGCTATGAAAAATGTACCAGAGTGGGCTAGAAAAGATGGACATAATGTAGAAATAGAAGAAGTTGACGATGGACAGTGGGAGATATTTATAGAGAAAACTAAGTAATTCCCGGATAAAGGAGGGAGTATTATGGAAATTAAAAATAACAAATACTACAAAAAACTTCTTAAGGATCCCTGGAGTTATGTTACTGGCGCTGTGCTTTTAGCACTTTTAAATATAGTTATGTTTGTAATCACAGGTAAGCCTTGGGGAGTAACTACTGCTTTATCCTACTGGGGAGCTTGGCTCTATAAACTTGTAGGGGGAAATCCTGAAACCTGGGGATATTTTCAAAGTGGATCCCATGCGGACGCCTTAGGACAAAGCTTTTTCAGTAATGGCGGAAGCGTATCAAATATAGGCCTTATTTTAGGAGCATTGCTAGCAACACTGCTAGCGTCACAATTTAAAATAAAGAAAATAAAATCCTTAAGGCAGGTAGTTGCAGCGGTATTAGGTGGACTTATGATGGGTTATGGAGCAAGAATAGCCTTTGGCTGCAATATAGGGGCCCTATTTAGTGGTGTAGCTTCCCTCTCACTTCACGGCTGGGTTTATTGGGTATTTATGTTCCTTGGTGCATGGATAGGCAGCAAACTTCTAGTGAAATATTTTATGTAATTATGATAGTGATTTTCACTGAATTAAGGTGGCTAAAAAAATAGTCGCCTTTATTTTTAAACTAAAATACTAAAATAATCTTTTTAAAGGAGATTAATATGATAAAGAAGAATGAATACTATGATGTAGTGATTATAGGGGGAGGTGCAGCTGGGCTTACAGCAGCTATATATTGTGGTAGAGCTCAGCTGAAAACCCTTCTCATTGAAAAATCCTTGGTAGGTGGATTGGCTACATATACCAGCGAGATTGCTAATTATCCTGGGTTTCCAGAAGAGATATCAGGAACAAAGCTTATGAATCTCTTCCATAAACAGGCTAAGAACTTTGGTGTAGACTTTAAACTTACGGACGTTAAAGGAGTTCAGCTTCAAGGGAAGGATAAGGTTGTTGAAACCTTTAGAACAGATTATCATGCTAAGGCTGTGATTCTCTCTACCGGTGGAAAGCCAAGACTTACAGGTGCTATAGATGAGGAAAAATATCTTTATGATAAAGGCATATCCTTCTGCGCTACCTGTGATGCTGCTTTTTATACTGATAAAACAGTTATGATTATAGGCAGCGGTGATGCAGCTATCGAAGAAGGAATGTTCTTAACTAAATTTGCTAAGAAGGTAATTGTATCTGTAATCCATGATGAAGGAATTATGGATGCCAATAAGATAGCTCAATCACAGGCCTTAAAGAACCCAAAGATGGAGTTTATCTGGAACTCTACAGTTCACCAGTTTAAGGGTGAGGAGAGGCTAAATACTGTAGTTCTCAAGGATGTAAAAAATGGAAAGCTTATAGATGTACCAGTAGATGGTTGCTTCCTGTTCATAGGTTATTTGCCTAATACAGAGATATTTAAAGAAGAGATAAATTTAACTAACAGAGGTTTTATCATTACCAATGAAGCTATGGAAACTAATTTAGAGGGTGTCTTTGCAGTAGGGGATGTAAGAGATAAGTTCCTTAAGCAAGTAGCTACAGCTGTAGGTGATGGAGCTATAGCAGGAGTGGGAGCTGAAAAGTATATTGCCGAATCAGAAGTCTTTGAGTCAGAGATAATGCAGGTGGAGAAACCAGGTATAATATATCTTTGGTCACCTATAGACGAGAAGAGCAGAGAATATTTAAAGGTTATAGAAGATATTGAAAAAGAGATGGATGGAGAAATAAAGGTCAACAAGATAGACGTATATAAGAATGCTTCACTAGCAGCAAGGTTAGGCACTGTAGAGGCTCCTAGCATAGTTTATACATTAAGAGGGGAGATACAGGGAAGAGATAGCATTATCACTGAAGAAGGTATAAGAGAAACAATTAAGTCAATGCTTAACCCGGTATATAATTAAGTAAAAGTAGCCTTTGGCTACTTTTATTTTTCTATAGGTTATAAATCTTATTTAATCGGGGAAGCTTATATAAGAAAGCTTATGTATATTAGAGAGATAGTATGAATCTTTCAGTTTTTTTAATATATCTTTAAGATAATGGATAAATACTAGTTATGGCTAAGAAATATAAAACTGGTGATAATAAAAGAATAATTATATAATTTACTAAATAGTTATTATATTAAGAAAATTTATAATAATTAATAAAAGGAAAATAGCTTGTAATGAAGAATATAAATATAATATAGATATTAATTCTAGTTTCCTTTTAAAAGGTTTACATTATGGTATAGGGGTGTTCCAGACTTTTCTATGTAGGTCATAGAATATTTTAATGGCAAGTAATCCTTAGACCTGTCTTTAAAATCAGTGGGTCGGGAATTAATATTACAGAATTTATAAATGAAAGGTAGGTGAAAGCTATTGAGCAGAGATGCTTAATAGCAAAGTCTTATGAAAGATTACACAATTAACAATCTAAGAAATGTCGGTATCCTCGGTCATAGCGGATCGGGGAAAACATCATTAACAGAAGCTTTATTATTTGCTTCAAAGACAGTAGACAGATTAGGTAAAGTTGATGAAGGAAACACCACCTCAGATTTTGATTCGGAGGAAAAAAAGAGAAAAATATCAATCTCAGCCTCTGTTACTCCTTTTGAATGGAAGGATGTTAAGATTAATCTTTTAGATTTACCTGGATATTTTGATTTTGTTGGTGAGCAGATCCAGGGTATGAGAGCCTGCGACGTAGCCATGATAGTTGTTTGTGGTGCAGCAGGAGTGGAAGTTGGAACTGAGAAAGCATGGTCTTATGTTAATAATATTAAATTACCAAGGACCTTTTTTATAAATAAATTAGATAGAGAAAATAGCGATTATGACAAGACACTGGCTCAACTTAAAGAGAAATTTGGTATCTCCGCAGTACCAATTCAGTATCCTATCGGAAAAGAATCAGAATTTAAGGGAATCGTAAATATTATTTCTCATACAGCAGATTATTATAATCCAAAGACTAAGAAGATGGAAAGAGGAGAGGTACCTGCAGAGCTTGAAGATAAAATTCAGGAATGCAGGCAGATGGTTATGGAAGCCGTAGCAGAAACCGATGAGGTTCTTCTTGATAAATATTTCGAAGAAGGAGAGCTCAGCTATGAAGAGATTTATAGCGGTCTTATAAAGGGCTGTGTTAGCGGAGATATAGCTCCTGTTATGTGCGGTAGTGCCACAACCTTAGTAGCTATGGAAAACCTCATGAATGATATAATAGAATGCTTCCCATCCCCAGAATATGCAGTAGCACAAAAGGGTATGGATAAGAAGAATAATAAGGAAGTTAGAGTATCCTTAAATAGTAAGGATCCATTCTCTGCAATAGTATTTAAGACTATAGCAGACCCCTTTGTAGGAAAAATGTCCATATTCAGAGTTATAACCGGAGAGGTTACCCCTGATACCGCAGTAATAAATTCCTCAAAGGATAAGAACGAGAAGATGGGTTCAATATTCTATCTTAGAGGTAAATCACAGATTCCAGCAGATAGGATTATAGCTGGTGATATTGGAGCAGTTGCTAAGCTTCAATATACAAGTACTGGAGATACTCTCTGTGACCCAGACTTTAATGTAGAATACTCAAGGATCAAGTTCCCTGAACCTGTAATGTCTATGTCAGTAGTTCCAAAGGCTAAGGGTGATGAGGATAAGATATCCTCAGGACTTGGCAAGCTGTTAGAGGAAGATCCTACCTTTAAGGTATCAAGAGATGTAGAAAATGCTGAAACTATAGTTTCTGGAGTGGGAGAAACTCACTTGGATGTTATAGCTTCTAAGCTTAAAAATAAATTTGGTGTAGATGTAGCTCTTCAGACTCCTAAGGTTCCTTACAGAGAAGCTATAAAGGGAGTTTCAGATGTTCAAGGTAAGCATAAGAAACAATCCGGAGGTCATGGCCAGTACGGAGATGTTAAGATTAAGTTTGAACCAAGGACAGATGGTGAGGATGATTTACAATTTGTAGATCAGGTAGTTGGTGGAGTAGTTCCAAGAAACTATATACCTGCCGTAGAAAAAGGTTTAAGGGAATGCATTCTAAAGGGAGTTTTAGCAGGCTATCCTGTAATCAGACTTAAGGCAACTCTTCATGATGGCTCCTACCATCCTGTAGATTCTTCAGAAATGGCCTTTAAGGTAGCTGCTTCCTTAGCTTATAAGAAAGGTCTTGAGGAGGCTAAGCCAATACTTCTCGAACCAATATTAAGGCTTGAAGTTAGTATACCAGATAGCTATATGGGTGATGTTATAGGAGATATCAATAAAAAGAGAGGTAGAGTTTTAGGCATGGAGCCAGAAGATGGACTTCAAAAGGTAATAGCTGAGGTTCCTATGGGAGAAATGTTTAACTATGCTACTGATTTAAGATCTATGACTCAGGCAAGAGGAAGCTTTACAACTAGCTTCGTTAGATATGAAGAGGTTCCTGCAGCAGAAGCAGCAAAGATAATTGATAAAGCTAAGGCTTTAAAAGCCGATGCATAAAGCACACCTTAAAGTGGAGATATTTATCTCCACTTTTTATTTTTACTTCAAGGTTTGACAGGCTTTTTCTGTTTATCAAGGATAAAGAAATACTATAATGGAAATAATAAAGCCATATGCATCGTATACATAATCTAAAGATAATATTAGGAGGGGTTTTTTAATGTCTCATTACACTATGGAGGTAAGCGGCACTATAGGTCTCAGCGATTATAGCAATATCTATGATTATATTGATGTGGTAGACACTAACGATAAGTTCAGTATTTATTTAAGCGAGGTTACGGAAGATAGTATATCAATGATATGCTCTTTTCTTTATGACAAGGACTTTAAAATCATAAAGCAGGGCAAGGATTCTGATGGGAAATATTGCATTCATGCTTTTAAAACCAAATAGCATAGTATATAATTATAAAATAAGTTATTATTATAATATTTTGATTTTACCACAAATAGATTAGACAATAAATAAACAACAGGGGTGATGGATGTGAAGGAATATGTAATCGGTCTCGACTTAGGAGGCACAAAAATCAGCTGTGCCTTAGCTGATGTCTCAGGAGAGGTTAAAGCTGAAATTAATATGAAGACCTTAGCACAGGAAGGGGAAGGTGCTGTTCTTGCTAGAATGATAGAGGCTATAGAAAAGGTTATGGAGGAGGGAAAGGTATCTTCTCATTTGGTAAAAGCTATAGGGATAGGTTCTCCAGGCCCTCTAGATGCCCATAAGGGAATAATCATTACCACGCCGAATCTTCCCTTTAAAAACTTTGATATAATAAGACCTATAAATGAACATTTCAATATACCAGTTTATTTAGATAATGATGCAAATGTAGCAGCCATTGGTGAACATATCCTAGGAGCTGGAAAAGGTACTAACAACATGGTATATGTAACTGTAAGTACTGGAATTGGTGGCGGAGCAATACTTAATGGTAAGATATATAGAGGAAGTACCAGCAATGCTCTTGAAATTGGACATACTACAGTAGCTCCTCAGGGACCAAGATGTAACTGCGGTAACATAGGCTGTGCCGAGGCTGTAGCTTCTGGAACGGCAATAGGTAAAAGAGCAAGAGAAGCTGTAGAAAGCAAGGTGGATACCTCCTTAAAAAATTACGATAATCCAACCTCCTATGAGGTTTTTGTAGAAGCGGCAAAAGGGGACAAGGTTTCTCAGGAAATATTAGATACAAGCCTTAATTACCTTGGAATAACCATAGCTAATATCATAGCTGCATTTGATCCTGATATGGTAATCATCGGTGGAGGAGTAGCTCAAGGGGGAGATATTGTCTTCTCCAAGGTTAGAGAGGTAGTAAATACCAGATGCTTTAAAACCATGGCTGAGCACTGCAGGATTGTGCCTGCAGCCTTGGGAGTTAAGGCTGGAGTTATGGGTGCTGTAGCCCTGGCTCTTTCAGAATTAGAATAATATAATCAATTATGGCAGCAGGTAGACCTGCAGATAATTATTTTATCTGTAGATCTACCTATTTTATTTAAAAAATATTAATAGTAGCCCTTCCTCTTGTATTCCTTGCCACTTTCATTGAGGGCAGGCTTCTGAATAGTTTTGGAAAATCTGTTTTTAGACCACTGATCCTGTGTCTTGTGACCATTTTTTAAAAATTCTTCATTATCTATCTCCCTCTCATGCTTTTCCATGGCTATTCCTCCTTTTATTCATCATTAATATACCTTTGAGTTACAGTATTATTCTGTGCCAAAGGCTAATAAAATATTGTATGGATTACATTGAATTTAAGGCTTATATAACCAAATAACCCACTGGAAAGCTAGTATACAGCTATTCTCCATGAGAGATAATAGTATTATTACAAGCAGATAAAAATCAAATCATTCAGTTCTATGCAGGAATAGTAATATGAAAGCTATAGAAGAATTAAACTAGAAGGAGGAATATGGATGGCAAAAAAACATCAGAGAGCCTCATGGGAAAGCGATCATAAGCCTAAGAAAAAGAAGAATGAAGTACCACCGGTTCCTGAAATACAAAATAAGCATCAATAGTAAATTTTCTAGGAATATTTCATTGATTCTTCAATATAAATATAAGGACTGATGGATTAGAGGTGATATACATATGACTAAGGATAGCCAGCCTGATAATAAATTGGCAAGAAAGCTTAAATCTAACTGGGAAACACCGATTACTGAGGAGTCTGTAAAAAATAAAAACAGAACCAGGAAAAAACAGTCTGTAGAACCCAATGATGTTTAAACCCTTGCCATAAATCTCTCTTATTTCTTTAATAAAGCACAGAGATCTGTGACTCTTAGTCCTGCAGGACAAAGAAAAATAGGGAGGTTTTTAACATATCTGCTCACATACCGTAAAGTAGCATAGCTGCCTTAGGTTGTGGGCAGCTTTTATTTGTTGTGCTATAATTATTATATTAATTTCAGACAATTAGGACGGAGGGTGATTTGATATGAATGCAGAGATCATTGCCGTTGGTACGGAAATATTGTTAGGAGATATAATCAATACCAATGCCCAGTATCTATCAAAAGAATTGGCAGCCTTAGGTATAAACGTATATAGACAGACTGTGGTTGGAGATAATGAAAAAAGGCTTTTAAAGGCTTTTCAGGATGCTTTAGAAACCTGTGATCTTGTAATAACCACTGGTGGCCTTGGACCTACAGCCGATGATATAACAAAAGAGACGGCAGCAAAATTTTTTGGTCAGGAGTTAATTTTTCATGAGACTTCCTGGGAATTTATTAATAATTATTTTAAGTCTCTGGGAAGAGAAGCTACGGAAAATAATAAAAAACAGGCATATTTTCCTAAGGAAGCTGTGATTCTGGAAAATCATAATGGAACTGCTCCTGGAGCTATAATTAAAGGTGATAATAATAAGACGATTATAATCCTCCCTGGACCTCCCAAGGAAATGAAGCCTATGTTTCATGAATCTGTAGTGCCTTATCTTAGAAAAGAAAGTAAGGATGTCCTTTATTCAAAGGTATTAAGAATTTCTGGTTTAGGGGAAAGTACTGCAGAGGAGCTTATTAGAGATATATTAGAAAAGCAAAGTAATCCTACGGTAGCTCCTTATGCTAAGGAAGCGGATGTGATCCTTAGAATTACCGCTAGGGCAAAGGATGAGGAAGAGGCCAAGAATATGATTGCTCCTTTAGAGAAGGAGATTATAGACCGCCTTGGAGACAACGTCTATGGAGAAGGAGAAGACCTTACCATGGAAAAGGTGGTAGCGGAGCTACTCATGAAAAAGGAGCTCACTGTAGCAGTGGCAGAGTCCTGTACTGGTGGTATGCTTGCCTCAAGGCTTGTGAATTATCCTGGGATAGCTAATGTATTCATAGAAGGAGCTGTAACCTATACTAATGATGCTAAGATGAGAAGGCTCGGTGTTAGGAAGGAAACCCTGGATAATTATACGGCTGTCAGCGCCGAAACAGCTATAGAGATGGCAGAAGGTATAAAAAGGGAAGCAGGAAGTGATATAGGAATATCTACAACAGGACTGGCAGGACCAGGTACTGGGGGAGAGGATAAGCCTATAGGTCTTGTTTATGCAGCAATATCTATAAAGGGTTCTACTAAGGTTCGGGAATATCATTTTGCTGGAGGTAGGAATAAAATAAGAGATAGAGCTGTCAGTGCTGTTCTTGACTGGCTTAGAAGAGAACTGATTAATCTTAAATAAAAATAATAAAATAACTGGAAAAACCCCTCATCTAATAAAATTATTTTTGATAATTTATTAGATGAGGGGCTTTAATTATATTATAAAATGGGGGAGAGGCAATGTTATTATATAATTAATTATAACCAAGTTATTTATTATTATACATATTAGATAAAATTTATTAATAACTATAAGTTATAATAGATTTGTTAATATTTTACTAAGAGATAAAGGCGGTCTATAATATGACAACATTTAAAGCTAATCTTTTTGCCCTTATACTGATTTTGCTTCAATTTCTTGGATCAATTTATTTAGTGCCCATAATAGCCACAATTGTGTCTAGCTACATTAATTTGCTGATTATTACTCAATTGCTTTTTCTCCTCACTCCTGTATTAGTTTATTTTGCTGTAACAGGAGATGATTTTTATGAGGTATTAAGCCTTCGCCGATTAAAATTTAAAGATTTATGTCTGGTTATACTTATTGCCCTAGCAGCACAGCCTGTGTCATGGTTTCTCTCTTATTTATCTAACCTGTTTTTTAATAATGATGTAGCAGATTTATTTGGGAGTATAGGTATATATCCTTATTGGATGCTCCTTATAGTACTAGCAGTGGTTCCTGCTGTCTGTGAAGAGCTTGCCATAAGAGGTGTTGTACTCCACGGCTATAAAAAGGAGCCTCTTTTAGTAGCTGCAATAATTACCGGAGGGATTTTTGGCATGCTTCATTTAAATCCCCAGCAATTTTTGTATACCTTTATTTTAGGTGTGCTTTTTGGATATTTAGTAAGAATAACCCACAGTATTTTTTCGGGAATAATTGCTCACTTTGTTTTTAATGGCTTTCAGGTGACTGTAAGCAAGCTGTCACTTAGAACAATTATGAGAAGCAGTGAGGTGGAGAAGCTTTCAGTATCTTTAGAATCTACAATGCTCGGTAATATGATTGTTATGGGAGTAATAGCTATAATATTTGGTTTCATAATAATATATCTTCTGAAAAGGCTTAAGCTCTCTACTTATGATACTAATATGGAAATAGTAAATAGTATTAATGAAGAAGATGAAATTAAAGAATCTCCTAAGGATAATCCTTTTAATTTTCCTTTAATAGCTACAATAATAATATTTCTTGGAATTATGCTTTTCTCCTATAAATAAAATTCATAAGACTCTGGAGGACACTGATTTTTTGGTGTTTTTTTAGAGTCTTATTTTTTCTTTGACATAAGGTAGTATATAATTTACAATATTTTGGTGAGTAAATATTTGAGTAATGAACAAGCTAATAATATATATTGCTTGCTTAAGGAGAGAATAAAAAAATGAGCATTTTACATGTGAAAAATGTAAGTCACGGCTTTGGAGACAGAGCGATACTAGAGGATGTTTCCTTCCGTCTTTTAAAGGGAGAGCACGTGGCACTTATAGGAGCTAATGGAGAAGGTAAATCTACCTTCATGAATATAATTACAGGAAAGCTGACCCCTGATGAGGGTATTGTAGAATGGAGCAATCGTGTAAGAGTTGGTTACATGGACCAGCACGCTGAACTTCAGAGAGGCATGACTATAAGGGATGCCCTTAGAGATGCCTTCAAATATCTTTTTGATTTAGAAGCAGAGATAATGGGGCTCTATGAAAAGATGGCTGACGCTTCCCCAGAAGAAATGGACAGGATGATGGCAGACATTGGGGTCATTCAGGATATGCTTGACCATAATGGCTTCTATGTTATTGATGCCAAGGTAGAGGAGGTAGCTGCAGGTCTTGGCCTTAAGGATATAGGCCTTGATAAGGATGTAGCAGACCTTTCCGGAGGGCAGAGAACCAAGGTTCTTCTGGCAAAGCTGTTATTAGAGGTACCGGACATACTGCTCCTCGACGAGCCTACTAACTATCTTGATGAGCAGCACATAGAGTGGCTGAAGCGCTTCCTTCAAAATTATGAAAATGCCTTCATACTAATATCCCATGACATTCCTTTCTTAAACAGCGTAGTTAACCTCATCTATCATGTGGAGCATAGGAAGCTTACTAGATACGTGGGAGACTATGAGAGCTTCAGAAGGATATATGAGGCCAAGAAGGAACAGCTGGAAGCAGCCTATGAAAGACAGCAGCAGGAGATAGCAAAGCTTGAGGATTTCATAGCTAGAAATAAAGCTAGGGTAGCTACCTCCAACATGGCCAAGGCAAGACAGAAGAAGCTGGATAAGATGGATATCATAGAGC
>JAEXSY010000231.1 GCA_023440105.1 Bacillota bacterium | reverse complement strand
ATCCAATACTCTGGCAGGGCGTCACTGTGGAGGATGGCATATACGGGATACCTACCAATAAAGAGCTTGCTGTCCCTGAAAATTTCGTTTTTACAGAGGAGCTAGTTAAAAAGTACAATATTGAGATAGATAAATATGATAGCTTTTCTTCCCTAGAGCCTCTTTTAGAAATGATAAAGGAAAAGGAGCCTGAGGTAATACCTCTATCCATGGATTCCAGCAGAAAGAATATCTTTGCTTTTAATGGATATGAATATATAGTCTCCCCTTATGTACCCCTTATGATTAATTCCTATGACGATGAGCTAAGGGTTGTTAATATCTATGATACAGATTATGGAATGGATATACTTAATACTCTCCACAGCTATTATGTAAAGGGTTATATTAATGCTGACGCACCGATACGAACTATGGATTCTTTATTCCGAGATGAAAGGCCTCTTATCACTATAGCCTCCGGCGGCCCCTTCAGCCACATAAGCTGGAGCATAGACCGGGGTTATCCAGTAGTATCAAATCAAATATCTCCTGCAATAATTACCACAGAGTCTGTTAGAAGCAGTGTTATGGTGGTAAATAGTAAAACAGAGCATCCTGAGGCCTGCGTTGAATTTCTAAATTTAATAAACACTGACAAAGAGATAAGAAATCTATTAAACTATGGCATTGAGGGAGTTCATTATGAGCTCACAGAAGAGGATCAGGTTAAGATAACCTACTCTGCCTATAGAGGAGTTCCTTATACACAGGGTAACTGGTTTATATTAAATACCACAAAAGGAGAGCCAAAGGATAAATGGGAAAGGTTAAAGGCCTTTAATGACACAGCAGTGGCCTCAGAGCTCTTTGGCTTCACCCCAGACTTAAGCAAATATAATAATATTGTAAATAAAATTAAAGCTATTTCTGCTGAATACTATCCCGCCTTAAACACCGGCAGTGTGGATCCTTCAGT
This sequence comes from Bacillota bacterium, assembly GCA_023440105.1. GTDB lineage: Bacteria > Bacillota > Clostridia > Clostridiales > Clostridiaceae > JAEXZL01. The sequence continues at coordinate 3,556 of JAEXSY010000231.1, read as the reverse complement.
CTATACTCCAAAGTTCCTAGGGGAGCTGGAGGAGGCTGGGATTTCAGAGCTGATGAGGGAGCTGCAGAAACAAATAGACCAGTGGAAGGCTGCTAATAATTAAAAAATAAAAAAGAGACATGCCATTAAAATATATCTTCATCCTACTAAAAGCTTGAAAGGTTATAGCTTTTGTTATTATGAAGTATTTTAAAGAGGCTTGTCTCCTTTTTTTGAGCTTGCTTCCTATATGTTTTAAAACACGTCCAGTTTTTAAAGAGTTAAATTGCTAGGAGCTAGTTTTTTATTTGTAGCTCCTGTTTCCTCAGCAGGGACTTAAAAGCCTTATTAAGAGGATAAGCTGTTAAAATAAATATTAAAGAAGGCACAAGGATAATAAAGGGTAAATAAATATAATAAATTATCAGGAAGAGCCCAGCTATTATCCCTAAAATTATCAAGGTTAAAGGCATATAAGCAATAGCTATCACCACAGAATTCTTTATTATATCCTTGATTCTATTATCAAATGTAGCTAAAAGGGGAAAGGCATAAGCCATTATAAAGGTTAAAAAGCTTCCCAACACAGCTATAGGGAGCAATAGAATAGCTACTTTTCCTCCTAAAACATTAATATAAAGGTCAACATTGCACAGGAGGATGAAGGCCGTAAGTAGAATTATCAGCCATAACAAAGTCCCCTGCTTAAAGTTTCTCTTAAAGGAGGTGATAAAGCTTTTAATTACATAGCCATCCTCGCCACCTGCTAGCTTTAAGGCCACGGCATAAGCTGCAGTGGTAGCTGCTCCTATGGTAATTATGGGCAGTGAAAAAAGTATCCACAGAAGCCCCAGCAGAAGACCATCAGCCACCTTCGCCAGGGAAGCCATGATTATATTATCACTATTAAAGAGTTCTCCTAACATGCTATTTTCTCAGCTCCAAGGCCATATTTCTGAGGCTATCGGCATACCAATTGATTATCCCCTGTACCTTATATAAAGCGGACTCCTTACTTACCCTTCTCCATTCTTCCTTATAATCCATAAACCATTTTTCCAGCAGAGAAGCTATCTCCCAGGACTCCTCAGAATCCTTCAGCTCTCCTTGATTATAGGAATATATTAGACTTCCTATGGAATTAAAAAGCCTCATACCATGGGCTGCTAGCTCATAGGCTCTAGCTTCCCTTCTCTTCTTTATAGAAAGGTCTTTAATGCTACCTAGTAATTCTTTTTCCAGGTGTAAAAGCTTCTCATTGGCTCTATTAGCTTCCTCTATTGAAAATTTATCTAAAAGGGATTTTCTATCCTCTTCAGAATCTCCTCTTAATAGCTTTTCTCTGTACTCTGCGGCAACAACCCATTGAAATACACTTAAGGGTGCCATCCTTGCAACAATATCCACAAAGGCTTCGGATTTATCCCCAAATTCTAACCTAGATATCTCTTTATTTATCTCCTCAAAGGTTATAGGCTCACTATTCCAGGAAAAGCTTGCTCCATAGATAAGTCCTATTGTAGAGAAATCAGGATGGTTTATATGAGCATAGTCGCCCCAGTCGGTATTTAATATCCCTATAGCTCCATGCTTTCTCCCATAGCCGCACATTCTTGTTATATTTAAATAAGAGCTCTCTATGAGATTAATCCACCTGTTCCAGCCTCCCACTCCAGGACATAGATACTGCACAGCGCCAGCCTTTGCAAGAACCTCTGTTTCATGCTCCCTCTGCTCTGGTGCATATCCCCAGTTGAGGCATATGGTTTCCTTAGGCAGCCTGTTTATCATTTCAGGGAAGCCACTGATAATATCTCCCCAAAACATAGGAGTCATACCCTTCTCAATTATAAATTCACAGAGCTCATTGACATAGCGGATATACATTTCCTTGCTGCCAATCTCATCGGCTAAGGCTTTACCTCTTCCTTTTCCCATATCGTAGGTTTCATCACCGCAGAGGTTAAAATAGGAAGAAGAAAACAGTCCCATATACTCTTCTATAAGGTTTTTAATAAATTCCAGGCTCTCTGGATTTGAGGAATCAATGGTATGATGTCTCATAGCATCCATAAAGGTGAAGACTCTTTCCTGAGGCTCTACCATCTCTGCAAGATGACCGCAGGTTTTAGTATTTAGAAGCTTATACATATGGCCAAAGGTGGATAATGATGGCACTAGATCAATACCTAAGGATCTGCAGTAGCTATCAAGCTCTAGGATTTCCTCAGCAGTAAGAGGTGTTTCATCCCTCCACATTTCCGATAAGCCTCTGAACATATAGGTATGCTCAATATACAGCTGCAGCTGATTGATTTTATATGTGCAAAGCTTATCAGCTAAGGCCTTAAGGTAGGAAAGAGTAGGTATCCTTCCTCTAGATACATCATGATAATAGCCTCTGGTTTTAAATTCAGGATAATCCTCTATTTTTACAAAAGGCAGCATCGCACCCTTTTGAAGTATTATTTGCTTTAGGGTTTCTGTACCATATAAGACACTGACATAATTACTGCCGGCTATCCTTACACCTTCCTCATCTATCTCAAGAGTATAGTCATATTCTCTATGTGCTGGGTCAATAATAAGGCTTATATCTCCCTTTCCTTCACTAAGCTTTTCTATTTTAAAATCCTGTCCTAGCTCCTCTTTTAAGGCCTCCTGAAGTCTCTTGGCAGGATATAGTAGCTCGTTATTTCCCTGAGGAAGTATTATCCTGCTATTATAATGGAGATACAGCTCTCCTTCCTTAAAATCTATTCTTTGTGGTCTTGGCAATATATACATTAAGTATTTCCTCCTTATTTAGCACTTAAAATTTACTCGAGTAAGACAAAAGTTCCGCTGGCCTGCTCTATACCAGAGTCCATAAGATACCACTTAAAGCTTCCTGGCTCTACAGCATATTCCCTGGCTTCGTTAAATATAGCAAGAGACTCCTTAGTAAGGCTTAGGGTAACCTGCTTTTCTTCTCTAGGGAAAAGATATACCTTGGTAATTGCCTTTAGTTCCCTTACTCTTCTGGTAACGGAGGACTCCAGATCCTCTATGTAAAACTGAGGAACTGCAAAGGCTCCTCGGCTACCAGTATTTTTTACGGTGAAGGTTAAGGTTACTCCTTCCTCATTCAGCTCCTTTATAGTTATAGAGGGCTTGCCAATGGAAGGCTTATTATAGGTAAAGGTAGTGTAGGTCAAGCCATCACCAAAGGTGTATAAGGGCTTAGGTGGAATATCGTAATAATTCATGGCTTTATAGGATGCCTTATGGTTGTAATACACAGGGAGCTGACTAGCATGCCTTGGGATAGATACGGGCAGTCTGCCAGCAGGGGATGCATCTCCAAAGATTATCTCTGCTATAGCCTTTCCCCCCTTCATTCCGGGATAGAAGCTTAAAAGGAGAGCATCACTGAGCTCATCTATCTCCTCTATAGCGTAGGGTCTTCCAGCAATCACTACGGTTATAAGCTTAATCCCTAAGGTGGCAAGCTCCTGGGCAAGCCTCAGCTGAGGTCCAGGGAGGTCTAAGCCTCCACTGTCTACCCCTTCCCCACAATCCATGGTTATACCTTCTT
>JAEXSY010000184.1 GCA_023440105.1 Bacillota bacterium | reverse complement strand
GGTTAATAATGCTAGCAGAAAGAGGAGAGGATGAAACCTTTAGGTATATTAAGAGCTTAAATAGAAAAGATATATAGAATGAAATATAAAGAGAGATAAACGGAAAAATTTCGCCAATTTTGACATTGACATATAATTGTTGTGATAGTAAAATATACATACTTAGAAATTAGCAAGGAGAATTTGTTAAAATGGAAGATGACGGCAGTTGTCGATTATTTTACACAATTACATATGTTAAACACAGGCATACCTACCTTTTTTAATTGAAAGTAGTAGGCATGTCTTTTTGCGTTTAAATAAAATATTATAGTAAATTATAGGAGGAATTATTTTGGAAGACCCCATTATGTGGCAAATAGTATTGCAGTTTATATTAATTGCTTTAAATGCTGTTTTTGCTTGTGCAGAGATTGCTGTTATTTCTATGAATGATAATAAGCTGAGTCAGATGGCTGCTCAGGGTGATAAAAGAGCATTGAGGCTAGTAAGACTTACCAATGAGCCTGCTCGCTTTTTAGCCACTATACAGGTAGCAATAACTCTGTCAGGCTTTTTAGGAAGTGCTTTTGCGGCAGACAATTTTTCGGACAAGCTAGTTGACTGGCTAGTAAGCTTAGGACTCACAATTCCAGTGGCTACTATGGATACAATTTCCGTAATAGTGATTACATTGATATTATCCTACTTTACCCTGGTATTTGGAGAGCTTGTACCTAAGCGTGTAGCTATGAAAAAAGCAGAAGCCTTAGCATTAGGGATGTCCTCACTTATCACCTTTATATCAAAGCTCTTCGCACCAATAGTATGGACACTCACTAACTCTACAAATTTAATATTAAGGCTCTTTGGTATAGATCCAAATGCCGAGGAGGATGGAGTAAGCGAGGAAGAGATAAGGATGCTCCTGGATGTAGGAAGTAAAAAGGGAGTAATTCAGATAGATGAAAAGGAAATAATTCAAAATGTATTTGAGTTTGATGATTTAACTGTGGGTGAATTTGCCACTCATAGAACAGAAATAGATGTGTTATGGAAGGAAGATGGAATAGAAAAATGGGAGGAAGCAATTCATGAAAGCAGGCACTCCCTTTATCCAGTCTGTGAGGATACCATTGATAATGTAGTAGGAATCCTCAATGCTAAGGATTATTTTAGAATTAAAAATAAGACCGTAGAAGAAGTTATAGAAAAAGCAGTTAAGCCAGCCTATTTTGTACCTGAAGGTATTAAGGCTGACGTGCTCTTCCGTCAGATGAAAAAGACAAGAAATCATTTTGCTGTAGTTTTAGATGAGTATGGTGGTGTTATGGGAATAGTTACCATGAATGACCTCCTGGAGCAGCTGGTAGGGGATTTGGATGACGATATTTCCCTAGAAGGTGAGAAGGAAGAGATAGAACAGATCGACGAGCATACCTGGGAAATACAGGGCTGTGCACCCTTAGATGAGGTGGCAGAGCTTTTAAAGATAAATCTCCCTGTGGAAGAATTTGAAACCTTTGGAGGCTACGTATTTAGCTCCTATGGCTCAATACCCGATGATGGAAGTCAGTTTGAGATAGACTTAGATAATATTCATGTAAAGGTAGTGGAAATCAAGGAGCACAGGATAGAAAAAACCATAGTTGTACTAAATACTAGCGAAGAGCTTAGGCCTTTAGCTGTAAGCGTTGAGCCAGGAATGAAAGTAATCTAGTATTAATGGAGAATAAATGAAAATATAGCAATAATGATAAAAAACTTCCCTTAAGACAGTATGTTATAAGGGAAGCTTTTTTTATATTACTTTTGTGTATACTTATTAGCCAGTGAATTAAGCTCATACTTTTCGTAGGCTCTCAGTCTTCCGTCATTAGAAATACTAAGGCTTAGGTCTTCTAGAGATAGGTTCTGAAGCTCAGGAAGGTCTGTTTTAATGGTAGCTAGCTTCTTGCAGAGTAGAGCGCATTCCTTACCGCAGATTTCCTCTTCTGAGGTTTTTATCTTCATCAGATAGGAGATGGGGGAGCGCTTGATGCCTAATTCCTTTAAGAAAGCCTTAGCTTCCTCTAGGGGAGTATCTTCTAAGTATTCATAAATCCCCTCTACAGTTCCGAATTCTTGAAGAAGTGGCACAACAGCCTTTTCTCCAACTCCCTTTACTCCTGGTATGTTGTCCGATGGATCTCCCTCTAAGGCCTTCTTATCTATCATCTGAATAGGATCTATGCCATAAACCTCCTTAAAGGTTATAGGATTGAACTCAAAAACTCCAGACATCAAATTGTTATCCTTAGGACTTATACCTCTCTCCAAATACATATCCTTTGCTTTGGAGGTTACTAGCCATACAGAAACATCTGAGGTTATCAGCTGAAGGGCATCCTGATCCTTAGTAAGAATTACTACCTTTATAACATCCTCGAAGCGTCTTGATAAGGTGCCGATTATATCATCAGCCTCATATTCCATGTAGGCAAAGGAAGGTATGTTCATCTCCTTAAGCATTTCCTGAGCTATGGCAAACTGAGACAATAGCTCTGGCCTTCCATCCTTTCTGTTAGATTTATATAGAGGATAGAGCCCTCTTCTAAAGGTATCTCCAGTCAAGTCCCATGCCACAGCTAAGTGAGAGGAATTGACCTTCTTAATTATATTTTCTATTTGACGAAACATCGTGCTGATACCGTTTATATAGACTCCTGTAGAAGTTTGAATGAGCTCAGGAAGTGCTGCATCTCTTTCTTCGTCTGTTTTAGCAAATCTATAGCTATTAGGTAGTGTTCCGAAAAAAGAAGAGCTTAATAGGGAGGAGCCGTCTATTAAGAATAATATGTTTGTTTTATTCATTATTTTATACTCCTATTTTCTATAATTTTGTATTTTTTATGAGAATTGATATAAACACAGTATATCATAACATAAGTGTGAATTCTCCTTTAAAACATTTCCGTATTCAGTGCATTTACTGTATAATACATATAAATAATAATATAGTATAATAT
>JAEXSY010000142.1 GCA_023440105.1 Bacillota bacterium | reverse complement strand
AAGTAATACACATTCAATATTATCGGAGCTACTTAAGCACCCCTTCGATTTTTCTTCGATACATAGACTGATATATGAAAATAAGGACGAGAAATATCTACGCCTTTTAGGACTAGTATACTCAGATATGAAGCTTGTTAGAGATTCCAAAATCTGTTTATTTTCAATTACTGATAAAATGCTTAAGCAATTAGATTATCAGTTAGAAGATAGTTCAGAAATTGTATCATCCGGTCTTACTATTAAAGGTGTCGAGGCTTCAATATTATTTAAGGAACAAAAGGATGGTGTTAAAATCAGCTTTAGGTCAAAGGATAAAATTGATGTAAGAAAGATAGCAGAATACTTTTCAGGTGGTGGTCATATAAAGGCTTCAGGTGCTTTTATATCTAATGTGACTATAAATAAAGCAGTTGAAATGGTATTGAATGTAATAGAGGAAAATGATTTATGTTAAATGGAGTTATTAGTATAAATAAGCCTGAAGGAATATCTTCCTTTGATGTCATAAGAAAGCTAAAGCCACTTGTAGGAAAAATTAAAATAGGTCATGCAGGAACCTTAGACCCGTTAGCTACTGGTGTGCTGCCCATTTGTTTAGGACCAGCAACGAAGGCTATCGATTACTTCATGAATGATACAAAGGTATATAGAACTGTTTTAAAGCTAGGCATCACTACAGATACCTATGATAGAGAAGGAACTATTTTATTCCAAAGAGATTCCTCTTCAGTTACAATAATGGATATACTACCTATTCTTAATGGGTTTAAAGGAACAATCAATCAATATCCACCTATGTATTCGGCAATTAAAGTAAATGGACAGCGTCTGTATGATTTAGCTAGAAAAGGAATCGAGATCGAAAGAGAAGCTCGAGAGGTAACAATACATGCTATAGATTTGTTGTCCTATGATAATACAGCTTCAGAGATCGAGCTTAGAGTTACATGTTCTAAGGGAACATATATAAGGAGTCTTTGCAAGGATATTGGTGATGCTTTAGGTTGTGGAGCATATATGAAAGCATTGACACGGGAGAAGAATGGAGTATTTGATTTATCACATTCTGTTGATCTAGATACTCTAAATACCTCAAATATAAGTGAACACATACTTCCTTTAGAAAGTTTATTGATTAAATATAAGAAAATTCAATTAGATTCTTATTTCCTTAAATTATTTATTAATGGAGTTTCCATACAGGACAGAAACTTAGTTGATAAATTGGATAATAATTATTATTTATATAGAGTGTATGACGCAAGAAATAACTTCATCGGTATAGGAAGGTTTGTAAACAACTCCTTTAAAGCTGATAAAGTATTTATCGCAAGGTAAGTATCTGACCCTATACTATACCTATGAAAAAGCAAAGGATATAGCTGCTTGATGATATCCTTTGCTTTTTATAGGTACAGAAATTAAATAGAATGAAGTCATAATAGCTTATAAGTAGATAAAGCATATAGTAATCTGTTATTAATTGACATAAAAAAATGAATATGTAATAATATACAGATGAATATAGTTATTAACTTGTTTGCACTTTTATATGTAGTTCTTCAAGGCTAATAGCTAGCTATAATTAGAATAAAAGAATAAAGGTTTAAATTGAGGTAAAGTGATGTTGATAATAGATGAAAATTATAATAAACCAATAGAAAAAGAAACTTATATAGCTTTAGGAAGTTTCGATGGGCTACACACTGGACATATGCAGCTTATTAACAAAGCAAAGGAGTTAGCAGAAGCAAATAATGGACTAAGTATGGTTTATACCTTTAAAAATCATCCTAAAACTGTTGTAAAGGGTGCTGTACCTCCTAAGCTTCTTACAGATAATAATTATAAGCTTACATTAATTGAAAAAGCAGGTATTGATATAGCTTGTTTTGTTACTTTTTCTGAGGAATATATGAAAAACTCTGCAGAGGATTTTATAAAAATGCTCATCAAGTTATATAATGCTAAAGGCTTTGTAGTTGGCTTTAATTATAAGTTTGGCTATAAAAATACTGGAGATGTAAAATTTTTAAAAGAACTGCAGTTAAAATATAATTTTAAGCTTGAAGTAGTAAAAACCATGAAATTCCACGATGAAATTGTGAGCAGTTCTCTTATTCGCTCTGAGCTTATAACAGGGAATTTAGAAAAGGCCAATATTTTATTGGGAAGACCTTATTGCTTAAGGAATATTGTTATTCATGGGAGAAAGCTTGGTAGGGAATTAGGTTATCCTACTGCTAACCTAAGTATCAATAAAGATTATGTAATTCCTGCTTTAGGAATATATTATACAATAGTAGAAATAAATAACAGCTTTTATAAGGGTATAAGCAGTATAGGTTTTAATCCAACCATAGAAAATAAGGGGTTCTCCATTGAAACACATATATTGGATTTTAATCAAGAAATATACGGACGAGAAATCGCCGTATACTTTATAAAAAAGATCCGTAACGAAATAAAGTTTAATTCTTTAAACGACCTTACTGCTAGATTAGATATAGATAGAGAATTTGCAGAAAATGAGCCTATACCTGATTATTTTTTGTAATATTTATTTAATTGATGTTGCGGTTATATAACAAAAAATATTTTACTTTTATTATTATATCTGTTATAATAGCCAAGTAGAACCCTGTTCTAAGTTCTTAGAATGCCTATCTTTTTACTTGGAACTCGGGGATAAATTTTGGAGGTGTACCAATGGAAAAGGCAAGAAAACAAGAAATAATGACTAAATATGCTCGTCATGAGGGTGATACCGGATCACCAGAAGTACAAATCGCTCTTTTAACTGAGAGAATAAACAGTTTAACTGATCATCTTAAGACACACAAAAAAGACCATCACTCAAGAAGAGGTCTATTAATGATGGTTGGTCAAAGAAGAGGTTTATTAAATTACCTAGAATCAAAAGATATTGAAAGATATCGTACAATAATCGAGAAGCTAGGACTAAGAAGATAACAATCTTATATAAGAGAGTATATGGGTTATCCATATACTCTCTTGTTGCATATGTATCTTTAATAATGATAATAAACTAAAACTGTAGCTTTATGTATACATTATCCCAAGGTAGAATAGAAGGACAAAATCCTTTGTCCTTAGGCTTTCTAAGCTTGACAAAACAATCAATTTATGAAAGAATTAATACGTTAATGGAGAGGTTTAAATTTCCTTTCTGTATTTAATTATAAGATTATAGGGAATACAATAAATGTTTTAGAATGTAATAATTGTTTTACTTATAGGATTACTTAAATTGGTTTAGGCTATGAAAGGAATTTTGTCTCTATATGATAGAGCGGTATTGCCGCTCTATCATTTTAGAATACTTATATTTTTAAAATTAATACAAATAATATTAACAATTGAAAGGAGGTATATTATGTACCATACACATGAGATGATTATAGCAGGTAGAAAGTTAAAGGTTGAATATGGAAAAATTGGCATGCTCTCTAATGCTGCTATTATGATGAGTTATGGTGATACCGTTATAATCACAAATGTAAACGCCTCAGAAAGCCCTAGGGAAGGGATTGATTTCTTTCCTTTAAGCGTTGAATATGAGGAAAAACTATATGCTGTGGGTAAAATACCTGGAGGTTTTATTAAAAGAGAAGGACGTCCATCAGAAAAAGCTATCCTTCACGGAAGAGCTATTGATAGACCTATAAGACCTTTATTCCCAAAAGGCTATAGAAATGATGTTCAAGTTGTATGTACTGTAGTTTCTGTAGAAAATGATAATCTTCCAGAAATTCTAGCAATCAATGCGGCATCAACAGCATTATCAATTTCCAGCATTCCATTTACTGACCCTGTAGGAGCTGTTTCTATCGGCTACATAAATGGTGAATTCATCGTAAATCCTAATACCAAGGAAAGAGAGCAGAGCTCCTTAGCCTTAACTGTTGTAGCTACAAAAGAAAAGGTTATGATGATCGAAGCTGGTGCCAATGAAATTTCTGAAGACATTATGTATGATGCTATAATGTTCGGATTTGAAGAATGTAAGAAGATAGTTGCCTTCCAGGAAGAATGCATGAAAATGTTTGGAAAGGAAAAAATCTTCCCGGAATTCCATCATATAGATGAAAACCTAGAAAAAGAGGTTAAAGACTTTTCTTTTAATATGGTTAAGGACGCTATGTATATTACAGACAAGGATGAAAGGAATTCAGCTATATCAGAAGTTAAGGAAAAGGTTAAAGCCGAATTCGAAGAAAAGTATCCTGATAATATGGCAGATATTAATGATGTTATCTATAACATGCAAAAGCAAGTAGTAAGAAATATGATCCTTGAGGAAAATAGAAGACCTGACGGAAGAAGCTTTGATGAAATAAGACCACTTGGTTGTGAAGTTTCTTTACTTCCAAGAACCCATGGAACAGGCTTGTTTACTAGAGGGTTAACTCAAGTACTCACTGTAGCTACCTTAGGTGCAATTGGTGATGTACAGATATTAGATGGAATAGCCGAAGAAGAATTTAAGAGATACATGCACCATTATAACTTCCCATCCTACAGTGTTGGTGAAGTAAGACCTCTTAGAGGCCCTGGTAGAAGAGAAATCGGCCACGGTGCATTAGCAGAGAGAGCTTTAGAGCCTTTAATTCCTTCGGAAGAAGAATTCCCTTATACAATTAGACTTGTTTCAGAAGTTTTAAGTTCTAATGGTTCGACTTCTCAAGCCAGCGTTTGTGCTAGTACATTAGCTCTTCTAGATGCAGGTGATCCAATAAAAAGACCTGCTGCAGGTATAGCTATGGGACTTGTAACCAGCGAAGATTTAACAAAGGAAGCTATTCTTACAGATATACAAGGAATTGAAGATTTCTTTGGAGATATGGACTTTAAGGTGGCTGGAACTGTAGAAGGCATAACTTCTATTCAGGTTGATACTAAACTTAAAGGTTTGTCTAATGATTGTATAAGAAATTCTATAGAAAAGGCAAAGAAAGCAAGACTTCATATATTAGAAAAAATAAATGAATGTATATCAGCTCCAAGAGAAGAAGTATCTAAGTACGCTCCAAAAACCTTCACGATGATGATAGATCCTGAAAAAATCAGAGATGTAATAGGGGCTGGCGGAAAAACACTCAATAAGATTATTGCTGAGACTGGAGTTAAGATAGACATAAAAGAAGATGGTAGAGTGTTTGTATCATCAACAGAGTCTGTAGCTG
>JAEXSY010000095.1 GCA_023440105.1 Bacillota bacterium | reverse complement strand
ACCTAGAGGTAATGGGAGTTAGAAGAGGATATGCAGGTCTTATCAGTGGAGATTTGTTTAGAATGGATAGGCATAGTGTTTCTGACATTATTCAAAGAGGAGGAACTATTTTAAGAACAGCCCGCTGTAGTGAATTCAAAAAAGAAGAGGTAAGACAGAAGGCAGCAAATATTTTAAAGGCATATGGAGTAGATGCATTAATAGTTATAGGTGGAGACGGGACCTTTACAGGTGCTAAGCTCTTATCCAAGCTTGGCGTTGCAACTATAGGATTACCAGGAACAATAGATAATGATTTGGCTTATACAGATTACACCATAGGCTTCGATACTGCTTTAAACACTGTTCATGATGCCATCAATAAGCTTAGGGATACCTCTACCTCTCATGATAGAGTAAGTATTATTGAAGTAATGGGGAGACACTGCGGTGATATAGCTCTTTATTCCGGTCTTGCTGGAGGAGCTGAGAGTATTATTGTACCGGAGAAAGAATATAATAGAGATGAGCTTATAAGGACTATACTAGATGGGAAGAATAACGGTAAGCTTCATAATATTATTCTTCTTGCAGAAGGTGTTGGAGGAGCCAATGAATTAGCAGAATATGTGCAGGAGATTTCTGGCTTAGAAACTAGGGCAACAATCCTGGGACATATCCAGAGAGGTGGTCAACCAACTGTAGCCGATATTGTTTTAGCATCTAGACTTGGAGCTAGAGCCGTGGAGCTGTTAATAGAAGGAAAGAGTGCAAGAGTGGTGGGTATAAGAAATAATCAAATTATAGATGATGATATAGATGAAGCCTTAGCTATAGAAAGAAAATTTGATAATGAGCTTTATGAGGTTGCAAGAATACTATCCCAATAAAAGTTAATAATACTATTTATTCAAAACAAAAGACAAAGCAACAAATTATACTAGAATATGCAGCAGAAGATAAAGTTGTAAATTAATACAAGGGAGTGTTTAAATAAATGAGAAATACCAAAATAGTATGTACCATAGGACCAGCAAGTGAAAAGGAAGAAATACTTTCGAAAATAATTGAAGCAGGCATGAATGCTTCAAGACATAATTTTTCCCATGGGGATCATGCTGAACATGCTGAAAGAATCAATATGGTTAAAAGGCTTTCAGAAAAATATAAAAAGCCTATAGCTATAGTTTTAGATACTAAAGGTCCTGAGATAAGAACAGGAAAATTTGCAGAGGGTAAGGTAGAGCTTTCAGCAGGAAGGGATTTTACAATATATGCTGGAGAAGAGGTTGTAGGTGATGCCACTCAATGCAGTGTTACCTATGCAGGTCTTTCCAGAGATGTTAAGGCAGGAGACAAAATACTTATAGATGATGGCCTTGTAGGCTTAGAGGTAATAAAAACCGAAGGAAATAAAATTTATACAAAAGTTTTAAATACCGGTATGGTAGGTACCCATAAGGGCGTTAATGTTCCTGGAGTATCCATAAAGCTTCCTGCAATGACTGAAAAAGATGTGGCAGATTTAAAGTTTGGTTGTGAAATTGGTGTTCACATTGTAGCTGCTTCCTTTATAAGAAAAGCAGATGATGTTCTTGCTATAAGAGAAATATTAAATACTAATGGTGGAGAGAGCATCCATATCTATTCAAAGATTGAAAATCAAGAGGGTGTGGATAATATAGACGAAATCATAGCTGTATCCGATGGTATCATGGTTGCTAGAGGAGATCTTGGTGTAGAAATTCCAATAGAAAAGGTACCTTCTGTACAGAAGATGATAATAGAAAAATGTAATAAATATGGAAAACCAGTTATTACAGCTACTCAAATGCTTGATTCTATGATTAGAAACCCAAGACCAACAAGAGCAGAGGTTTCTGACGTTGCCAATGCAATTATCGATGGTACTGATGCAATCATGCTTAGTGGAGAAAGTGCCAACGGAAGCTGGCCTGTGGAAGCTGTGCAAACCATGGCTGCCATAGCTGAGGAAGCTGAAAAGCACTTAACCTATGAAGCTGCAACCTTAAAGCTTGGAAAGAGAGCAAAAACAATTGGTGGAGCTATAAGCCGTTCTGTTTGCAATATAGCAATGGAATTAGAGGCGGCAGCAATTATAACTTCAACTCAATCAGGTTCTACAGCAAGACGTGTATCCAGATATAAACCTGAGGCTCCAATCATAGCTGTTACTCCATATGAAAATGTAGCTCGTCAGCTTTCTCTAGTTTGGGGAGTGTATCCGATAGTGGCTAATAGAATAGAAACTACTGACGAAATGCTTGCTCAGGCATCAGAGATGGCTAAACAAACAGGACTTGTTAAGACTGGAGATATAGTTGTTATAGCTGCAGGAGTTCCTGTACTTGAAAAAGGATCTACCAACATGGTAAAGGTAAGTGTAGTTGAATAATTAGATTTTTAAGCTCTTAGGGTTTTGCCCTAAGAGCTTATTTGGATTAAAGGCTAATTTTAAATTTTGCCATGGATTATATGCAAATATCAAAATATTGAAGTTTGAATCGATATTTATAGTTTTTATTTATAATGATTAAAGTATAATTTATATTATTTCAATATAATGGAATAAGATCGTGGCTATCATTAAATGTTAACAAAAAGTTTACACATTAACCTTCGGAAATTATATATAATAAAGTGTATATTCGTCATGAAATTTGGCGAGAATACTAAGATGTGTAATGGCAACTGATTCGAATACTACTTAGCACCTATCAGGTGCTCTTTTTTTTTGTATTAATAAGGTACACCCCTTGACTTTTATTCCACCATAAGGGAAAATGGGTGAGAAAATAAAAAGGTAAAGAGAGGCATCATTCCTCGCGTACCTACATTATAAAGGTGATGAATTTGCTTAATAAAAATGAAGATTATATATTTGAAATAAAGAGTCAAGGCTATGAAGGAGAAGGTATAGCAAAAACTGAAGAAGGCTACACTGTTTTCATCCCGGGAGCCTTAAAGGGAGAGAAGGTTAAGGCAAAAATAGTAAAGGTTAAGAAAAGCTACGGTTATGGTAAGCTTCTAGAGGTTATAACAGAAGCTCCAAACAGGCAGCTACCTCCCTGTGCTGTGTATAAAAGCTGTGGAGGCTGCAGTCTTCAGCATACCACCTACGAAAGACAGCTGGAGCTAAAGACTGAAAGGGTTATGGATTGTATAAGTAAAATAGGAGGCTTGGACCCATCGCTTGTGTATCCCACCCTTGGTATGGAGAATCCCTTCAGGTATAGAAATAAAGTGCAGCTTCCCGTGGGAATGCAGAAGGGAAAGCTTCAGATAGGCTTTTTTGCACCAAGAAGCCACAATATAGTTGATACTCCAACCTGCCTCATACAGGATGAAGCTGCTGATATAATTGTAGAGCTTATAAGAGCTTGGATAATAAAAAATAACATAAAGCCTTATATAGTAGATGGAGAATACTCCAAAGAAGGTGAACTGAGGCATATCATGGTTCGCAGAGGCTTTAAAACCGACGAAATAATGGTAGTGCTGATAGCAGCCAAAAGAACACTTCCAGCAACCAGGGAGCTAGTACAAGAACTTACTGCTGTAATGCCATCTATAAAGAGCATAATCCTCAATTACAACCCCAAGGCAACCAATGTGATTATGGGAGAAGAAAGCACAGTGCTCTATGGAGAAGACCACATTACAGATCATATAGGAGATTTTAGATTTAAGATATCTCCCTTATCCTTCTTCCAGGTGAACCCTGTTCAAACGGAGGTCCTTTATGGAAAGGCTCTAGAATATTCTGGCCTTACAGGAGAAGAAATAGTTTTTGATGCCTACTGCGGTACTGGAACTATATCACTGTTCCTATCACAAAAGGCAAGGAAGGTATATGGAGTTGAAATAGTTCCACAGGCTATAGAAAACGCTATAGAAAATGCCAAGATTAACAATGTGGATAATGCAGAATTTTTCGTAGGAGAAGCAGAAAAGGTAATTCCTCAGCTTATAAAAACGGGAGTCAAAGCCGATGTAGTAGTGGTAGATCCCCCAAGAAAGGGCTGCGGAAGGGAGCTTTTAGAAGCCATAGGAGAAATGGCACCTAAAAGGATAGTATATGTATCCTGCGACCCATCAACCCTGGCAAGGGACCTTGCAATCTTAGAGGAGAAAGGCTATAAAACACAAAAAGTTCAGCCGGTGGATATGTTTCCTCAAACGGCACACGTGGAGACGGTAGCTTTGCTAAGTCGCTGAAGCCTTGAAATCAAAGGGTTTGAGGGTTTTTAAGAATTTAATAAGATGTGTTTTTATGTTCCCTGAGGTAGTCTTGGGGAACATTTTTATGGGGGAGAGACCGTCCGAAAACTAAAAACATTGAAGACTAAAATTTCCCCTTAATGTAATAGTTAAATATATCTTACTGACGCCTTGAAAAAGGCTGAAAGTGGCTTTAATACAAGGCTTAACAATAGATATATGGTATAATAAATATAAGAAATAAATAATATTCAGGAGATAAGTTTCATGCCATATATAGAAGAAATTGATAGAAAACAGTTAATGATATGTTCATTAGATTCAATGATTGAAGAAGAAAGTCTAGTTAGAATTATAGACAAATTTATTGAATCCTTAGATATTCAAGAACTTGGGATTGATAAAGCTGAGGCTTCCAAAGAAGGTAGGCCATCATATAATCCGAGGAGTCTATTAAAACTTTATATTTACGGCTATCGAAATACTTTGCGTTCATCAAGAAAGCTAGCACGCGAATGTCAGCTGAATATAGAAGTGAAGTGGCTGATGAAGGGGTTGCAGCCGGATTTTCGAACAATTTCAGATTTCAGAAAAAATAACGTTTTATGTTTAAAAAAAGTGTTTAATGAGTTCAATAAAAGGCTTGAAACTATACTTTTTAAGGGATATCAGTCTGTAGATGGAAGCAAATTTCAAGCGTGTAATTCTAAAGATAGAAATTTCACACTGTCAAAGTTGGATGATAAAATTAACAGAATAGATATCAATACAGAAGAATACATTCGTTTATTGGAGCAATCAGATGAGGCAGATGAAGAAGTTATTGGACCAGGTGAATATACTAGAGGAGAACTGGAAAAGAAGCTTGCTGAGATGAAGGAGCGAAAGAAAGAGTATGAAGGTTATCTAAAATACATGGAAGAAAATAACTTATCGCAGTTGTCTTTGACAGATCCTGAAGCAAAACTGATGAAAAGCAAGAATGATTTTATGGTTGCATATAATGTGCAGACTGCGATTGATTCAGAAACTCATATAATTAGTGATTATCAGGTGACAGACAATCCTACAGACCATGGTCTTATATTAACAACTGTAGAAGATATTAAAAAGAAGATGGGAGATAAAAAGATTCTTGAAGTAGTTGCAGATAAAGGGTATGTAGACTCTAAAGATATGGTAGATTGTTTTGAGAATGGGATTGTGCCACATGTAATTCCATCGGAAGGGCATGACATCTATGAACTTGAAACGGAATATGAAGGATCAGAGTGTGATGAGGAAACTCGTAAAGGAAATACCCCAGAAACAATCAGACAATGCCTGAAAGCAGGAATTATACCCGAGCCATATCAAAATATTATTGATAAGATAGAAGTCTATGACAAACAAACGATTGAAATCGAGTGCGAAGTAGAGAAAGTTGAAAAAACAGAAGATGAAATGAAGCTTCGCGCAGCTGAAGGTTTCTTTGTGAGGAATATAAATAAAAATTGTGTATATTGTCCAGCTGGAGAGACACTTAGGCAGAAATCAGTTAGAAAAAATGGAAGTATAAGATATGCTAATAGGGTAGCCTGTAAACGTTGCAAACATAAATGCCAGTGTACAAAATCTCCATGGAAAGAATTGGATTTATCGGCAAATGTGATAGAAAGAGAAAACAAGAACTGGCCGAAACCTAAAGGTGTGCAACTGGTAACTAGGAAATATCAAAAGGGAAGGCGTACGGTAATCAAGAAAATGGTGCGTCTGGTATTTCGTCCAGATAGACATAAGATGATTAATCGGAAATGTCTGTCAGAGCATCCCTTTGGTACAATTAAAAGAGCAATGCACTCTAACTACTTTTTATTAAAAGGTAAAGAAAAAGTGGGTGGGGAATTTGCGCTCTTTTGCCTGGGATATAATTTACAAAGAGCAGTAAATCTGCTTGGATATAAAAAAGTAATGGGAGTAATGGGATAAGAATAGGAGGATTTTTAACACCAAATTCAACAATAACATTTTATAGCAGTAGTGTTATAAGAATAAGGATTTGTGACTGTCTAAAGACAGTACAAATCTTATTTTTCGGACAGTCTGGGGAGGGGGATATTCGCTATAAGGTACTAACGTTAAATTGTTTTAAAAATTGGCGTAAGTAAGAGTGTTTTATTAAATTGTTATAAAAAATAGCGGAAGTTAAGGGTTACGCTGAATTGTTATAAAATATATAATTAATGGAAGATTATATCAAAAGCTTACTGGTGGTAAGTTAAAAACCTTAGTAAAAAAAGCTGTCTGCAGCAGAATTACTTTATAAATTAACTAGTAGAGATATTATCCCATAGGTATAGCAGTAATCCACGGCAGTTTAGTACAACCACATTTATACGACATTGGCACTTGGGTTTTCGTTTAAATTCAGGTGCTGTTTTTGCCAATCTCGTATAAATCCTATTCGTTTCGCTGTAAGATTAATTGGAGCTACCTTGTTAGTTTCTATGTTTCAAAGTATCGGGTGATTCTATTAGTGGTAGGGTCACCCTTTTCCTCTACTACAATTTTAATCTTATCAAAAAATAAGGAGCAGGTAAAACACAACTTTTATTGTGATCTATCCTCTCCTTTTCTTTTTTCCCTGGAGATACATATGTGCAATATTCTTTTCTATTTTGAGTGTTTTAAAATGTGAATCTATAGGTAATTATGGTGATTAAGATTAAGTGTGATAACAAATAGGCACTTTATGTGCGGGATAATCGTCTATTTTATTTTGACTAGATTAGGGACTTTTTCGCTAAAGTAAATTGACAATTTACACCATCGTACTGAATTTTTTTAGCCCTGCATTTAGATCTATATTTGTCATATTCATTTTAGGCATATTGTTTTACCTCTTTCATTTTTCCTGTAGTTATTATTTCCTATTTTTCCAGTTCACCATACATAAAAAGACCTTAGATTGATTTGATTTACACAAATCTATGGACCTGTTGACAAATTAGAATCAACTCTCTATATGGTATAATAAATATAGAGAAAAAATGCAGGAGTTGGTTTAAATGATGGGAAAACAGGACACGCAACTACAGATGAAATTTCTAGATTATGAGAGTACAATTCCAGAAAACACTTGTTGAGACAGATAAATAACTTGATAAGCTTTGACTTCATTTATACTTCAGCAACTCCTTTGTATTCAAGTAAAGGACGCAAGTCCGTAGATCCTGTTATACTAATCAAAATGCTTTTGATTGGGTATTTATATGGAATTAAGTCAGAGAGACGCCTGGAAGAGGAGGCCTCTCTTAATCTTGCTTATAGATGGCTTTGCGGAATTGAGTTAACAGAAAGAGTACCCGATCACTCTACCTTCAGCCAAAATATGAAACGTCGATTTTCTAACAACAACATATTTCGTGATATATTTAATAAAATTGTTTGTCAGCGCATTTCTCATGGAATTGTCGGAGGAGATATCGCAGTTGCTGATGGTTCATTCTTGCCTGCCAACATATCAAGGGAAAGCACCTATGAATCTATAGAAAAAGTTAATACTTCTACAGTAAAATATCTTGATGAATTGGAGAGAGAACTCTCGACTATTGATGGATACAAAGAAAGTGAAATCATAGAAACTGAAAAGAGATCCCTTAAAAGCCATACAGACGTGGATTGTGCTTATATAAACCAAGAAAGAAAAAAGGGATTTGGTTATCTTACTGAAATGACCGTAGATACCAATAATGGAATAATTACTGGTGTTGATTGCTTTCCCGCAAACAAGCGTGGAAGTGATATTATATTAAATCATTTGAAAAGACAGCAAGAGGATAATGAGCTTTTTTATTCAAGAATAGCATTAGACGGAGGGTATGATGTGGGGGCAGTTCGTCGAGGACTTGAACTTCTTGTAATGGATGGGTTTACAGCCATCAGAGAATATCACAATAATGGCTTAAAAAAAGGATTTATGTATGATGAAGCAACCGATGAGTTCATTTGCCAAAAAGGAAAATCACTCAAGCTCAGGAAATTGATATACAAAAAATTATCTCAAAACTATTACAGGATGTATTCATTACCAAGAAAAGAGTGCAGCTCATGCGAGTCTTTTTCTGAATGCTCTAGCGACCATGGAAATGTTAGAATAAATTCCAGTACATATTATCCTGCTTTTTATAGAAATCGAAAAAAGTACAAAACCCCAGAGTATTTACGATTAATGAGGCTTCGCAAGATATGGGCTGAGGGTACTTTTTCTGTCCTGAAACGGGAGCACAATTTAAAAAAGATATCAAAAAGGGGAATTCTTAAAGCCACTGAAGAATGCCTCTTGTCTGCGACAGCATTAAACCTAAAAAGGTTGATAAGAGCGGTGTAATACTTGCTTTCATCAACCTTTTCTATATTATATTTCTACTCTATTATAGATAAATTTCCATAAACTTATAATTTTTAAATTCATAGATGCTGCTTGTCAACAAGTCCATCTATATACGCTCCCTAATATTATTATTAATATGTTAAGATATAACATACCCCCCGATAATTTTTAGCGGTGGGGAGAATTGTCATTATATTGGAAATTACTTTCCTAGCATACCTTCAATAAGTACTGTAATATCTTTCTTTCCATTTCCAGCATCAATTCCAGCTTTCATTAGTTTTAGAATATGATCACTAAAAGAAGTGTTAATGCTTTCATCTTTCATAGCTTCAACAACTGTAGAGAGACCGTAGAATTCAGTTTCTAATGTAGCATCGTTAGAGTCAGGGAAAACCCAGTTATAAGAGGCTAGGTTATAGAGTTCTCTTAAAGTATTTACTTTAAGATTTGCAAATGAATTTTCTTTCATTTTTGCATATTCATCAAGTGATATTCCACACTTTGCACAAAGTGCGGCACCTTCAATTACAGAAAGCAGACACCCATAATGTCCGTTTATAA